>JAYUXQ010000348.1:0-1912 GCA_043752905.1 Nannocystis sp.
GGATGGTGGTCGGATCGAGGGGGACGGTGCGGCCGTCGTCGAGGCGCATGGTCAGGGTACCGTCGGGGCCGGCGAGGATGCCGGTGGCGCGCAGCGGGCAGTCGTCGACCGTGAGATAACACCACTGGTTGCCGACGTGGAGGGTCGGCTCGCCGGCCTCGTTGTGGTCGAGTCCGGCGAGGAAGGCGGCGCGGACGCGGGGGTGGATGACGGGGTCGTCACCCATGTAGAACTGACCGGTGCGGTCGAGGCGGAGCGGGATCCCGCGCCGCAGGCGTTCGAGGGTTTCGGGGTCGAGGGCCTCGGTCATGGTCGCAGTGTAAGCCGGGTTTGCGGGTCGCGCGCGCGCAGGGGGCCTTGTGCCGGGGCGACACGCTGTTATAACCCGCGCCCGTGAGTCTGGTCGTCTTCGAGGGAGTGTCGCTCGGCTTCGGGCAAAAGACGATCGTCGCCGATCTGAACCTGCGGCTCGGCGCCAGCGATCGCATCGGCCTGATCGGGCCCAATGGGTCGGGCAAGACCTCGCTGCTGCGGATGTTGTCCGGGCAGCAGAGCTTTGATAAAGGGTCGCTGCGCTTCGCTCGCGGGGTGCGGGTCGGGTACCTCGCGCAGGACCTGGTGGTCGAGGGCGGGCAGACGCTGAGCAACTTCGTGGTCAACAGCGTGCCGGGGCGGGCCGAGGTCGACCAGCTGCTCGCGGACGCGGAGGCCGACCTGGCGTCTGCGCAGGCGGCGGCGGACGTGAACCCCGGGGACGCGGAGCATGAGCGGTTGATGGAGGTCGCGGAGCGGCTGGCGGACGTGCACGAGCGCATCGCCCACTTCGACGCGCACTTCACCGAGCACGAGGCGCTGCGGATCCTCGCGGGTCTCGGGTTTTTGGCGACGGACGCGACGCGGGACCTCGGCGAATTCTCGGGCGGGTGGAAGATGCGCGCGGTGCTGGCGGCGCTGCTGTTTCAGCAGCCCGACCTGCTGTTGCTCGACGAGCCGACCAACCATCTCGACATGCCGTCGGTGGCGTGGTTCGCGGCGTATCTCAAGCGCTATCAGCGGGCCTTCGTGCTGGTGTCGCACGACCGCGAGTTCCTCAACGAGCAGATCGGTCGCGTCGTCAGCTTCGAGCCCGAGGGGGTGCGGACGTTCACCGGCAACTACGAGGGCTACCTCAAGCAGCGCGTCGAGGAGGAGGTGCTGCTCGAGAACCGGGCCAAGAACCTCGCGCGCGAGCGCGAGAAGGCGGAACAATTCATCGAGCGCTTCCGGGCCCAGGCGAGCAAGGCGTCGGGCGTGCAGAGCCGGGTCAAGGCGCTGGAGAAGATGGAGGAGGTCAAGACCTTCGTCCGCCGCCAGGTGATGCGCTTCGAGTTCCCGCCGACCGACCGCGCGGGCGACACGGTGCTGCGGGTGGAAGGGCTGCGCAAGGCGTACGGCGACCACGTGGTGCTCGACGACGTCGAGCTGACGGTGCGTCGCGGCGAGAAGATCGGGATCATCGGGGTGAACGGGGCCGGCAAGACGACGCTACTGCGGGCGATCGCGGGCGAGATCCCGATCGAGGCCGGTTCGCTCAACTTCGGGAACAAGGTCAAGGTCGGCTACTACGCGCAGCACCACGCGGACACGCTGCGGCCCGACCGGACGCTGTTTGAAGAGGTCTCGGCGCAGGCGCCGAGCGCCGGGCAGACGCGGGTGCGTAGCGTGCTCGGGGCATTTTTGTTTAGCGGGGATGATGTCGACAAGAAGATCCGCGTGCTGTCGGGCGGCGAGCGGGCCCGCGTGGCGCTGGCGCGGCTGCTGATCAGCCCCGGCAACGTGATGTTGATGGACGAGCCGACCAACCACCTCGACCTCGACTCGAGCGAGAGCCTGGCGGAGTCGCTGCGCGGCTACGACGGCACGTTGCTGTTCG
>JAYUXQ010000349.1:0-4909 GCA_043752905.1 Nannocystis sp.
TGTTCGTCCGGTCATCGAAACGCGACGAGCCCGCCAGCGAGGGAACCGGAGCGTCGCCCGCTCCCCCGCCGCACCCGGCTCGCCCGCCTCACCGCGACAGGTACGGGTAGCTCTGCAGCAGCCCCATCGCCCACGACTCGCCGAGCGTGGTCTCGACCGCCAGGTGCCGGTCGCGCAGCCATTTATTAATACGCTCGACATCAAAATCCATCGCCGAGAGCGTGTCCTCGCAGGTCGCGCCCATCTTGATCTCGAAGGTCAGGCTCGGGGTCAGCTCGACGCGCTCGGAGCCCGGGAGGACCATGTCGTCGTCGGGGTTCCGCAAAATAACCTCGTGGCAGCGACCGAACAGGTTGTGGACATTCGCGAGGCTGTCCTGATAGGCGCCGGTCATGAAGAAGCCGAGGTAGTATTTCTCGTCCGGGCCGCGGCGCTCGTGCAACGGCAAGTACGGCAGGTTCTCGTCCGGGTGAGCGAAGGTCTCGACGCAGCCGTCGCTGTCGCAGGTGATGTCGACGATCTGCGCGTGCAACGTCGGCTTCTCGGCGTGGCGCGACAGCGGGGCGGCGGGGAACACCTGGTCGATGCTCCACGCGTCGGGGATCGACTGGAAGATCGAGAAATTTACCAAATACTTCTGCTGCGCTTTGCCCAGGAAGTCGGTGATCTCCTCGGACGGGTGCGACAGGGTCTCGACGATCTTCTCGACCTTGGCGCGGATGCGGTGGAACAGACCCTCGGCGCAGGCGCGCTCTTGTAGCGACAGATAGCCGCGCGAGAACAGTTGCAGGCACTCGTCGCGGAAGTCGATCGCGTCGTGGAAATACTCGTCGACGTTCTTGGAGGTGATGTTGTCGAGGGTCTCTCTCAGCTCGGCGACCAGGCGGTGCTCATCGTCGGTGGCCTCGGGGACGGGGAGCAGCTCGCCCTGGACCTCGCGCAGGTCGGCGATCGTCACGGCGTGGTTGGCGACGACGACGCGGCCGCTCTCGGTCAGCAGGGTCGGCTGGCGGGCGTTGACCTCCGAGCAGGCCTCGGTGACCTCGAACACGACCTGCGAGGCGTACTCGTCGAGGGTGTAGTTGGCCGAGGACGGGTACGAGGTGCGGCTGCCGTCGTAGTCGACGCCGATGCCGCCGCCGAGGTCGAGGTAGCGCAGCTGCGGGCAGTGCTCCTGCAGGTCGGCGTAGATGCGGGCGCCCTCGCGGACGGCGGTCTTGATGCGCTTGATCTGGGTGATCTGCGAGCCGATGTGGAAGTGCAGGAGCGAGAGCTGGCCTTGCATGCCGGCGCCGGCGAGCTCACGCACGACCGCGAGGATCTCGTTGGTGGTCAGGCCGAACTTGGAGCTCTCGCCACCGGAGCTCTGCCAGCGGCCGCTGCCGCGGCTGTAGAGCTTCGCGCGCACGCCGACCTCGGGCCGGGCGATCCAGTTCTGTTCATTGAGCACGTCGAGGTAGCGCCGGACCTCGCGGGTGCTCTCGAGCACGATGATGACGTGGTGCCCGAGCTCGGCCGCGTGGAAGGCCATGCGCATGAACTCGCGGTCCTTGTAGCCGTTGCAGATCAGCAGCGACTGCTTGAGCGCAGGCTGGGCCAGCGCGAGCAGGAGCTCGGGCTTGCTGCCGGCCTCGAGCCCGTAGTTGAGCCGCTCGCGCGCCTTGACCACGACATCGACGACGCTGCGCCGCTGGTTGACCTTGAGCGGGTACACGCCGATGTGGCCGCCCTGGTAGCTGTTCTCGGCGATCGCCTTGGCGAAGGCGCTCTTGAGGGTGTCCATCTGCTTCTCGATCATCGTCGGGAAGCGGATGACGTAGGGCGTGCGGATGCCGCGCCGGGCCAGCTCGACCGACAGCGCGTGGAGGTCCACGGGCGGGCAGTTCGGGGCCGTGAAGACGAGGTGGCCGTGCTCGTTGCTCCGCAGGAAGTCCTTGCCCCACCGGTCGAGGCCGTAGCGCTTGAAGGACGCGTCGACGGCCAGCGCGTGGCTCTGGGCCGCCCGCTTGTCGGCCTCGACGGCGGCGCCGGCGGCCTCGAAGGCGGGGAGGTTGGTGCCCGGGGTGCTCCCCGGGACGACGCCGGTGCTGGGCGGGAGCACGTCGGCGCCCTCGGATTTGCTGCGTGCCTCGGACTTGGCTTCGACTTCGGATGCGTGGCTCATCGGGCCCGGATTATGGGAGCGGCGTCCGCGGGGCACCAGCCCCCGACCGGCCGCGGCCCCGAGATTTCACACAGTTTTCGCGTCGGTCTCGCGGCGCAGACGGCCGCGCGGTCGCGTCACGGTGCTGGTATCCTCCCGCCGCGCGCGCCCAGCCGAAGATCAGCCAGCATCCGCGGCTGGCCCGGGCCGCCGAGGAGACGCCGAGAGCCATGGTCGCCTATCAGTACATCTACACGATGAAGGACCTGCGTAAGGTCTACCCCTCCGGCAAAGAGGTGCTCAAGGGCATCTACCTCTCGTTCTTCCCGGGGGCGAAGATCGGCGTGCTGGGCGCCAACGGGGCCGGCAAGTCGACGCTACTCAAGATCATGGCCGGCGTCGACAAGGAGTTCCTCGGCGAGGCGTGGGCGGCGGAGGGCGTCAGCGTCGGATACCTGCCGCAAGAGCCCGCGCTCGACCCGAAGAAGACCGTGCTCGGCAACATCGAGGAGGGCGTCGCCGTCATGAAGGGCGTGCTCAATCGCTTCGAGGAGGTGAGCATGAAGCTCGGCGAGCCGATGAGCGACGCCGAGATGAACCGCCTGCTGAGCGAGCAAGCCGAGCTTCAGGACAAGATCGACGCCGGCAACGGCTGGGAGCTCGACCGCACGCTCGAGATCGCGATGGACGCGCTGCGCTGCCCGCCGGGCGACACCGACGTCACGACGCTGTCGGGTGGCGAGCGGCGCCGCGTCGCGCTGTGCCGGTTGCTGCTGCAACGTCCGGACATGCTGCTCCTGGACGAGCCGACCAACCATCTCGACGCCGAGAGCGTCGCGTGGCTCGAGCGCTTCCTTCAGGAGTACCCGGGCACGGTGGTGGCGATCACCCACGATCGCTACTTCCTCGACAACGTCGCCGGCTGGATCCTCGAGCTCGACCGCGGGGCGGGGATCCCGTGGAAGGGCAACTACTCGTCGTGGCTCGACCAGAAGGGCAAGCGACTGGCGCAGGAGGAGAAGACCGAGAGCAACCGGCAGCGCACGCTGGCGCGCGAGCTCGAGTGGGTGCAGATGTCGCCCAAGGCCCGCCAGGCCAAGAGCAAGGCCCGCGTCAGCGCCTACGAGGCGCTGCTCGCCAAGTCGGACGACAAGCGCACCGACACCACGGAGTTGACGATCCCGTTCACGCGGCGGCTCGGCAACACGGTGATCGAGGCCAAGAAGCTGGTCAAAGGTTTCGGCGAGCGCCTGTTGTTCGACGACCTCAACTTCACGCTGCCGCGCGGCGGCATCGTCGGCGTCATCGGTCCCAACGGCGCCGGCAAGACGACCCTGTTTCGCCTGATCACCGGCACCGAGAAGCCGGATCGCGGCGACCTCAAGGTCGGCGACACGGTCGACATCGCCGCGGTCGACCAGAGCCGCGACACGCTCGACCCCGACAAGTCCATCTATCAAGAGATCTCCGGCGGCCAGGAGATCCTCAGCGTCGGCGGCAAGGACCTCAACGCGCGCGCGTACGTCAGCAAGTTCAACTTCAACGGCGCCGACCAGCAAAAGAAGGTCGGCCTGCTGTCGGGCGGCGAGCGCAACCGCGTCCACCTCGCCAAGCTGATCAAAAAGGGCGGCAACCTGCTGCTCCTCGACGAGCCGACCAACGACCTCGACGTCGACACATTACGCCACCTCGAGGACGCGCTGCTCAGCTTCCCCGGCTGCGCCGTCATCATCAGCCACGATCGCTGGTTCCTCAACCGCCTCGCCACTCACATCCTCGCCTTCGAGGGCGAGTCCAAGGTCGTGTGGTTCGAGGGCAACTACGAGGACTACGAGGCCGACAAGAAGCGCCGCCTCGGCGAGGACGCGCTCACGCCCCACCGCATCAAGTATCGCAAGCTCGTGCACTGAGCGGAGCTGTCCGAAAGGACAGGCGCGGCTGGCCCGGGAGGGTCGGCCGCGTCCTCGGTTTCAGGGCTTCCACAACCAGGACAGCTGCATCTCGACCGACTCGAAGGGCTCGGTGCGGACGACAGCATGACCCTGGTAGCTCGCGGTGCGGGTCCAGTCGGAGCTATTGTTGCGGTAGACCTCGAGGATCTGCGCGAGCGGATCGATGAGCCATACGTGCGAGACCCGCTCGCGGAGATAGATGGCCATCTTCTCGACGCGATCGGTCGCATGGGTCGAGGGTGACAGCACCTCGCAGACCCAGTCGGGGGCGGTGCCTATCCAGGGGCCGTTGAGCGAGGAGGCATCCAGACGTTCGCGACGCCAGGCAGCCAGATCTGGAACAAGGATGTCGGGCTCGGCACCGAGGTGCAACTCGGGCTCGTCGAGGAGCACCCATCCACCCGGACCATCGTCTCCGAAGCGAAATCGGTGGCCGAGAACAATGCCCAGGTTGGAGCTGACGATCGCGTGGGGAATGGCCGGGCGTGGCTGGGTGTGCAGCGTGCCAAAGATGACCTCCGCGATCATGTTCGGCGGGGCGTCGAGGACGTCCTGGTAAGTGGCGCGGCGGACGGCGGGCGCTGGCATGACCCCGTCAGCCTAACAGACACGAGGCCAGGACGCATGCGTGCGCGGTGTCAGGGCTGCGGTGGGGCGCGGCGCTTCCAGATGCGGGCGAGCTCGAGTTCGATGGCTTCGAAGGGTTCGGCGCGGATGGTGACACCGCCGGTGTGCAGCGAGCCGCGACTCCAGTCGGCGCCGTTGTGGCGGTAGATCTCGAGGGTCTCGGCGATCGGGTCGATGAGCCAGACGT
>JAYUXQ010000350.1:0-4907 GCA_043752905.1 Nannocystis sp.
GTGACGATCGCAGTGACGATCGCAGTGACGAGCGCGGTGACGAGCGCAGTGACGAGCGCGACGACGAGGACCGCGACGACCTCGACGACCGCGCGACCAGCACGCCGACCGGCTTTGAACGCGAGCGACCGCTACCCGCCGCGCGCGACGTGCTCGTTCATCAACCGCCCGAGGAGGACGAGGACGGGGACATCTTGATCGTCTTCGGGGATCCCGTGCAGGGCTCGGAAGACGGCACGCGCGTCGAGCCGACGCCCAGCGGCGAGCACCGACTCAGTTCCCAGGATGGCAGCGCGTCGCAGGACGGCAGCGCCTCGGGGAGCGGCCGCGCGTCGCACAGCGGCACCGTGTCGCAGAGCGGCGCCGTCTCTCAGGACAGCTCGAAGGCCGGCGCGCGCTCGGCCCCGATCTCGCTCTCGGGGGGCTCGGGCTCGCTGGCGCCGCGCCGCGACGCGCTGTTCGGACAGGTCCTCGCGGACAGGTACCGCGTGCTCGACCTGATCGGCAAGGGCGGCATGGGCAAGGTCTACCTCGCCGAGCACGTCGCGCTCGGCAAGCGCGTGGCCGTCAAGGTGCTCAACCCCGCGTACACGCACCGCCCTGACCAGGTGAAGCGCTTCCTGCGTGAGGCCCAAGCCGCGTCGAAGATCGGCCACGAGAACGTGATCGACGTGATCGACTTCGGCGAGATGCCCAACGGCTCGGTGTTCTTCGCGATGGAGCACCTGCAAGGCGAGGACCTCGGCAAGCTGCTGCGCCGCAGCGGCGCGCTGCCGTGGTCGCGCGCGCGAAGGATCTTGCTGCAGATCTGCCGGGCACTTCAGGCCGCGCACGCCAAGGGCATCTTGCACCGCGACATGAAGCCGGAGAACGTCTTCATCATCCACCGCAACGGCATGCGGGACTTCGTCAAGGTGCTCGACTTTGGTATCGCCAAGGTGCTCGAGGAGAACCGTCAGGTCAACCACACGCTGACGCAGGCCGGCGCGTTGATCGGCACGCCGGAGTACATGGCGCCCGAGCAGGTCCAGGGCGAGGTCGGCGACGTGCGCATGGACATCTATGCGCTCGGCTGCATCATGTACCAGCTGCTCACCGGGCAGCTCCCGTTTAGCGACAAGACCATGTTCGGCGTGCTGTCGCAGCAGGTCAACGTGCGTCCGGTGCCGCCGCGGCAGCTGATGCCGAGCGCCGACATCCCGCCCGAGGTCGAGACGATCATCCTCAAGGCGATGGAGAAGGACCGCGCCCTGCGCTTCCAGACCATGGCGGAGCTGATCGAGGGCATCGTCGCGGCCCCGCGTGGCACCCCCGACGGCCGCGCCGGCACGACCAGCAACCTCGACGCCGCCGCCTCGGCCGCCCGCATCGCCGCGGCGATGAACGCCGCCAGTATGCAGGCGCTCGCGGGCTCGGGCCCCTCCGCCACGCCGCCGGACGGCTCCTTCAACAACCTGGGCGTCGGGCTGTCGGGCAGCGGCGCGGTGCCGACCCCCGGCTCCGCCGGCCACTGGCCGGGCGTCGCCCGTGACCCACAGCTGCTGACCAAGCTGGTCATCGGCCTCGGCGCTGCGGTGTTCATGCTCCTGATCAGCCTGGTCTGCGCGCTCAACCGCGGCGGCGAGGAGACCGAGGCGACCCTCACGGCGGGCGACGTGGCGGCCACCGTGGGACCCGTGGACGAGCCGAGGGCGATCGAGAAGCCGGTCGAGACGGTCGTCACCCCGGGTCCCCCGATCCTGCCGGTCGAGGACCCGGTCGTGCCGACGCCCGAGACCCCGCCGGACCCGGTCGTGCCGACGCCCGCGGCCGACGACGGCGACGACATCCTCGTCGACGACGAGCCCACGGTGCCCAAGAAGCCCAACGCCGCCCCCAAGAAGCCCAACACCGGCACCAAGACGCCGAAGGTCGACCCGGGCCCCGCGCCGAGCCTCGAGCGCCTGGAGCCCTTCGATCAAAAGCGTGCGCTCGCCGGCATCACCAAGGATGTCGAGTCGTGCCGGGCCGCCAGCTCGGTCCCGCGTGGGTCGGTGGCGATCGTCAAGATCAAGGTCGACGGCGCCACCGGCAAGGTCCTCGAAGCCACGCCCGCCGACACCACGCCCGCGGCTCGTTGCATCGCCAAGGTCGTCAAGGCCAGGGTCAAGTTCCCGCGCTTCAAGAAGTCGCCGCAGGAGTTCAACTTCCGGTTCCAGATGTGACCGTGCGCGTCGCCTTCGCCACGCTCGGCTGTCGACTCAATCAGTTCGAGACCGACGCCCTCGAGCGCAGCGCCCGCGAGGCCGGCCACGAGGTGGTCGACTTCGCCGGCGCCGCCGATGTCTACGTCGTCAACAGCTGCACGATCACCCACGACGCCGACGCCGACACCCGACAGCTCGTGCGCCGGGCCGCGCGGCGCAGCCCGGACGCCCGCGTCGTCGTCACCGGCTGCATGGCGACCGCCGACCCCGACTCGCTCGCCGCGATGCCCGAGGTCACACGCGTGCTCGGCAACCGCGAGAAGGAGCATTTTTTCGACCTGGCCCTCGGGACAGGTGACGACCGCGTCCACGTCGCCGCCGTCGACCTCACCCGCCGGCTCCGCATCACCCGCCTGCGCCCGGCCGCCGACCCGCGCCGCAGCCGGGCATACCTGAAGATTCAGGACGGCTGCGACTATCGCTGCAGCTTCTGCATCGTGCCCCGGGTGCGCGGGCGCAGCAGCAGCCTGGCGCCCGTCGATGCCCGCCGGCAGCTGCGGGAGATCGTCGCGGCCGGGGTGCCCGAGGTCGTGCTCACCGGCGTGCACCTCGGCACCTACGGGCGCGACCTGACCCCGCGCAGCGACCTCGTGACGCTGCTCGCGGGCCTGCTCCCCGAGCTCGGCCCGGCGCGCCTGCGCCTCGGCTCGGTCGACCCCCACGAGGTCGACGACGAGTTGATCGCGCTGCTCGCGGGCGATCGCCGGCTGTGCCGTCACCTGCACCTGCCGGTCCAGAGCGGCGACGACGGGGTGCTGCGCGCGATGCGTCGCGCCCACACCTCGGCCGACCTGCGCGCGCTGGTCCCGAGGCTCGCCGCCGCGGTCCCCGGCATTCACCTCGGCACCGACGTGATCGCCGGCTTCCCGGGCGAGACCGCAGCGGCCTTCGACGCGACCGCGGAGCTGCTGGCGAGCCTCCCGCTCGCCAGCCTGCACGTATTCTCGTACTCCGAGCGCGCCGGCACCGTCGCGGCCACGCTGCCCGGCAGCGTGCCCCCGGAGCAGCGCCTCGCGCGGACCCGGGTCCTGCGCGCGCTGTCCCAGCGCATGGACCTCGGCTTTCGTACCTCACAGCTCGGCAGCGACGTCCCTGCGGTCGTCTACCGCGCCCGCAACCGCAGCGGCCGCCTCGTCGCCCTGACCGACAACTATATCAAAGTTCAGCTCGACGGCCCGGACGCGCTGCTCGGTCGCGGGATCCACGTGCGCATCGAGTCCGCCGACGCGAACACGACGCAGGCCCGCCTCCTCGTATAAAGATCTGTCCGAAAGGTCAGACCCTGGATCCCACGGAGCGCGCCAGCTCGGTCATCTTCGGGGCGGCTTCGGCAAGCTCCTCGCGGGTCTTGATCGGCAGGAAGCGCCCGCGGTCGACCTCGAGGCAGGCCGTCTGCACGAACTCGCTGAGCTGTCCCACCAGCTGCTCGAACTGCACGACCTCGATCTTCTCGCCCCTGGGCCCCGTGATCGACTTGTGCACCGGGAACCACGTGAGCGGGTAGGGCTCGCGCAGCGCCTCGACGGTGACCCACAGCGTGTTCGTGTTGAAGTGGGGGTAGTCGGCGAGGTCGGTCCCGGCCGGCAGGCGAAAGCCCTCGATGATCTGCGGCCGGCCGTCGACGCGCGCCACGCAGCCGCCCGCGTCGCCCGGCGCGCGCGCGACGACCTCCACGCTCAGCGCAGCGCCGCGATCGACCGCCTCGAGGTGCGCCCCGAGCACGACCGGGTCGAGCGAGGCCCCGAGGTTGTCCACGTTCGAGATCAGCAGATGACGCACGCCGCGCGCGGCCAGCCTCGCGAGCGTGCCGCTGTCCCGCACGCGCCGCAGCGTGTCGCCGTGGCCAGGCGCCGCGTATACGTGGGTGTCCTCGAGGTGCTGCGCATTCGGCAACTCCGGCAGCGGCGTCCCATCGGCCAGCACCCGCGGCAGCAGCGACTGCTCGAAGCTCAGGCGCTCGTCCACCGGCATCCCGGCCCATGCGATCGCGTCGAGGTGCTCGCGCGTCGCCGCCGCGGTGGCGAAGCTGTTCATCAGCACGACCGGCACGTGCCCCTTCACCGCGCGGGCGACCGTGCGCAGCCCCGCGAGCTTGATCGCCAGGAACGACAGCTCGTCGCGGCCGGGCAGCACCGGCACCACGCCCTTGACCGCGCCGCCGAAGCGCGTCGCCATCCCACCATTTAGCACCAGCGCCGCGACCTCACCGGCGACGATCGCCGTCTCACCGCGCCTGCGCAGCCGCTCGCGAGCCGCCTCATCCAGCGTCGCGAGCGCTGTGATGTCCCCGGCAGCGAGTTGCTCGGGCGCGGCCGGCAGCCGCGCACGCTCCGTGCTCAGCGCGCCGCTGACCAGATCTCGCCGCAACATGGCGAACTGATCGGCGTCGAAGGCGATGTGAGCGACGGACGGGCGAAGCATCGGCGGCAGCATAACCGAGCCGGCGAACCGGGCGTCGCACGCGCGGCGCGGCCCGGGCTTCACACGCCGGACGCCGTTCGGGCGCACACGTGTCGTCGCCTGCGCGGCCCGCGAGACCCGACCTGACCCAAGGGACACGGCCCTCGGGACAGGTGCCCGGGGACAGGTGTCACAGCCATCGCGCGTCGCGCAGCCAGCGGACCGTGTGCTCGAGGCCCTGCTCGAGCGGGTACTGCGGGC
>JAYUXQ010000351.1:0-4905 GCA_043752905.1 Nannocystis sp.
TGGCCGCGTACCCTGGACGGCTCCGAGCACTCTGGCAAGCTCAGTCGATACCGGCACCAGACACCGGCGCTACGCTACGGATCCTGACCGGCGCCAACAACCATAGCGCCGAGGCGGCCGATCGTGTCCTCGGACATCTTGATCCGGGGTGCGGAGCTCGCCGAACCATTCGCCACCAGCGCCACGCGGTGCGGAGTCGCCTGCGCCTCGGCGACGGCCAGACCGAGGAGCGCATCCTCCCGCTTGATCCAATCCCATATCAAGTCGGCGGCCTCGGCACTGGCGACCTCACCGCGGGCGCGACCGCCGACGTCGTCGCACACCAGGAACAGGCCGAGTCGGTCGTCACCGAGGAAAGCATCCTCGTTGCGCTGCCTATGAAGGCCGGTGTTGGTGTCCGCGAAGTGGCGCGTGCGCATCACGGCGGAGCGTACGACTGCTCAGGCCGACAGTCACGATCGGCCGCCTCTGGCTCGCTTCAGTTCCCGTCGCCCTTTGGGGGCTTCGCCTTCTCGACGGGCGGGTGGGGCCCCCAGCGCTCGAGCACCATCGGCTTGATCTCGTCGAGCGAGTAGAGTTGCGCCCGCATCTCCTTGATAAATCTGGCTTGCTCGAGGGCGACCCGCGGCCACCGCGACTTCACGCCGTTGCCATCGGACACGATCTTGGCCGCCGGTAGCAGGCCGCGATTGATCCACTGCCGCAGGGTCTGGCGCTCGACGTCGGTGATGGCGACCATCTCCTCGGTGGTGGCGAACCGCGGCTCGGGCTTCTTGGGCGAGCGGGGAGGCACGGACCCCGACCTTATAGCGGCCTTGCGCCGCGTACCAGTTGCCTTGGCTGCGTGAGAACTGGCGGGGAGACCCCGGGGCACCGGCTGATCCCTATCATGAGGTCCCGTTGGGGCCGGGTTCTGCGGGCTTTGGCGCCTCGGTCTTCAGCGGCACCTTGTCCTGGGTGCCCCAGCGCGCGGCGATCATGGCGGCGATCTCGTTGAGCGTGTGGCCGATGTCCTGCTGCTCGAGGATGAAGGCCACGTGATCGAGGGCGATCAGCGTCCAGCGACACCTGACGCCGGACTTGCCGTCGGAGACCAGGACCGGCGCCGGGAGGAGCCGCATCTGCACGTACTTGTGCAGGGTCTTGCGGGAGACGCCGAGCGCGTCGACCAGGTCGCCCGTGTAGCAGAAGGGCGACCGGGCCGGCGGCGGCTTCTTCCTTCGCTTGGTCACCTTTTTGGTCGGTCGCTTCGCTGCCACGGGCCGAGATGGTAGGGCAGACCGTCGTCCAACGCCAGCCAGGATCACGCGGAAGGCGGTTCTTCGGCTGGCGATTTCCCATTGGATGCCACAGCCTGCGGCTCTAGCGCCTTCTTGCCTGCCATCTTGTCCTGGATGCCATAGCGGGCGGCGATCATGGCTTTGATCTCGGGGATGTTGTAGCCGATCGCCTTCTGCTCGTTGATGAAGTGGGCGTGCTCCATGGCGCTCTTCGGCCAGCGGCACAGGACCCCGGTGAGGCCGTCGGACAACAGGATCGGAGCCGGCAACATGCTCTCTTGCACGTACGTGTAGACGGTCCGCCGGGTTACGCCGAGCACTTCGGTCAGATCTCTCGTGTAGCAGAAGATCCGCGGCTTCTTCTTCCGGGACTTCCGCGTCGGCGATTTCGCTCTTTTCGCTGCCACGGCCTGGAAGCCTATCCCACCGCGCCCGGAGGCGCCAGGGACCCCAGGAGAGCCAATGGGCAGGCCGCATGCCCACGGCGCGCATATTCGCCCGGCAATCCGGGATATTTACCTTGACTGGGTTACAAAGGGGTTCAATTAATGTTCGTAGTGGTTACGTACAAGACAGCCGGTGAACCGACCGCGAGACCTGACCGGGAGACCGCGGAGGACGTCGATCTCGTCGTGATCGACATTCGTGCGCGCGCGCCCGGTTTTTACATGAACCGGACCCGCACCTACTTCGTCGCCCAGGACGGGGCGGTGTACCTCGTGCGCGCGCCCGGCCAGCCGGCGACCTTGCAGCGAGAGGACGACCTCCCGCCGAACTGCGACCCCAGCGTCGTTCTCGACGAGGTCCTCGCGCTTCTCGGCGAGGCGGCGGACATGGCGGGGCGTCGTGGTCTGGGCCAGCGCAACGCCCGGCCCATCACACACCTGGAAGGCACCCCATGACCCCCCATGACCGTCGCGCAGCTCGCCACGCAGAAATCGAGCGCGACCATCAGGTGGTTGCAGCGGTCCTCGTCGCCGGTCTTCTACGCATCGCTCGCGGCACCGAGGCCGAGACCGACCCCGAAGATGTGTGTCAACGAGTCGAGGACACGATCGCGGAGATCCGCGCCGCATATCGCCGGCTCAACGACGCGCGGATCAATCTGAGAGGCCAGCGTAATGTCCGGTGGGACGACTCCCAGGTCTTGCCCGCGCCGTTGATCTGGTATCGCCACCACGGCAACTATCACGGCGACTTCGCGTCGATGGCGGCCATCGGTGTTCTGCTGAGCCAGACGTGGAGCGTAGGGGATGACCTGGCAGACCGGGACGACGCCGCGAGCGTCGCCGAAGAATTACACCTCCGCGGCGAGCTGTGGACCTTCGTGCATGACGGCGCGCTGCATGTGTTCTCGAAGCCCGCAAGCGCGAGCGACGCGGCCCTGGCACGCCCGCAGCCCCGACGGATATCCCAACAATGCGCCACTTCCTGACCCATGCCTCGCAGAGCGCGGCTCCCTGACCGTAGCTCGCGCCGAACGGCCTTCATCTTGATGTCTTTCTCGTTTGTTTCCTGAAGCAGCACGGCCAACCGGCGGTGCTGCGGCTTCATTGCTGACCATACACCGCGCTCCTGCGAGCGCCACAGGAGGAATTTGCCGTGAAAAGAACCTCGATGTTTCGGGCCGCCATGTCGGCTCTCATGTTGTCGCTTGGCTGCACGGCCAACGACGTCGCCCACGATGACCCTGCCGCGCCCAAGCCTGACCCGGTGCCCGCGCCTGGCCCAGAGCTTCCGACGTCGCCGCGGCCCGCGGACGAACCCGGCACACCTGGCGCCCCCTGCATGCTCGACGCCGACTGCGGCGCGGACACCTTCTGCGAGCTGCGGATCTGCGTCACCGGATGCCCCGCCGCCCCGTGTGCCAACGACGAGGTCTGCGACCCGCACGGCCGCTGCACCGCGCCCGAGGACGACCCCGCGCAAGCGCTGGCAGGCATGCCTGCGCTCACCGACCGCGTCACCGTGCTCGCGTTCGGCGAGACCCGGGCCCGCACCACCTTGCGCAACGACGGCACCGGGCCGCTGAGCTACCGCCTCGCGGCCGCCCACCCGGCGCTGACGCTGGACACCACGCTCGCCCAGCTCGCTCCCGGCGCGGAGGCCCCCCTGGTGGTGGATATCGACCTCGCCGCGCTCGCCCCCACCGACCGCGTGCTGCCGGTCCAGATCATCACCAGCGGCGGCGCCATCCTGTGGTCGCTCCAGATCGACGCGCTGCCCGAGGCCGGCAACTTCCGCGGGGCCGTGAGCTTCGAGGCCAACAACATCAGCCTCGCCAGCAGCGACCTCATCGTGGACCTCGACTTTCGCGACGACGGCACGATCGCCGGGCGAGTCGATGCGGAGGCGAGCATCCTGTGGCCGCAACCTCTGGCGCTGACCGGCACATGGAACGCCGCCGGCGACATCTCCCTGGTGCTGCGAGACACCTTGCCGCCGGAAGACTGGCGCTACAGCCCTCTGGCGCGCGAGCTGGGCCGCGAGCTGGTGCTGACCGGCAAGCGCACTGCGACCGGGATCGACGGCGCCACCTACCAGACGATCACCGGCCTGCGCCCCGGGCCTGTGATGGTGCAGGGCGATTTCTCGCTGCACCGCCAGGGCCCGCTGACGGGCCTGGTTCACGCGCCTGACTTCGTCCCCGAGGACGCGGAGCCGCCGAGCTGGCTCGCGCCTCCGGGGCTCGACACGACGGCGTGCGACGACCTCGGAGACATCTACGGGACGGACGCGACCCTCACAGAGCCGTCCGCACCCTGCGACGCCTGCCAGGGCGGCGTCTGCTCGCCCGTGGACCGGGTGGAATGCGGCATCGACCTCCGCACCGCCGCCTACAACCTCGGCACCGTGCTCGCCGCGTTGCACGGCGACGAGGACGTAAAGCCGCCCAGCGGGCCGTGGTCGTGGGACGACTGCGCCGCGGAGGTCCCCGAGTACAACGACGAGGGCCGGGCCTGCCTCGACATGGCCGCGATGCGCTGTGCTGGTGCGCTGGTCCGCCGCGGTGGCGCCGAGACGCCTGGCCTGTGGGGCGAGGCGTACGTCGGCCTCGCCGCGGTCTACGCCGCCGACGAGGCGGTGGCCGCCGACCTGCTCGCCACCGAGGCCCAGGTCGACACCGCGCTCGCCTTCAAGGACGCGGTCGGCGAGCCGGCCTCCGACGCCTTCGCGCGGGAGCTGGCGATCCTCGCCGCCGATCGCCAGCGCATCGCGGCCGCGCTCGCGCCGACGCTGACGACGGCCTACCTCGACGGCCTCGCGTGGTCCGAGGCGCACAACGTCGATTTCTCGCCGGTCAACGCCCACCTCGCGCCCTTGCAGCTCGCCGCCGACTTCGCCCGCACCACCGCGCAGTGGGCCCGGCTCGCCCACCGCGCCGGCCAGAACCCCAAGGATGTGCGCGCCGCCGTCCACCTCGCCGCGATCTCGATCCACGCCGCGAGCGCCGAGATGTACGTCCGCCTCGCAGACAACCCCGCCGCCGCGCCCGGCCTGCACGCACTCGGCCCGGCGTTGCAGCTGCTCGGCGAGGTCCACCACGAACTCACCGCCGACGCGACGCCGTTCGGCTACACGGCCGCCTACGTCCCGCTCGCGCTCGGCCCCGAGGACATCGCCC
>JAYUXQ010000352.1:0-1907 GCA_043752905.1 Nannocystis sp.
AACGCGACCGCGGCCTTCGGCGACCAGTTGGGCGCGCGCTGCCCGGGTAACCAGTGGGCCTGCACGCCGAGCGTGAGGTGGTCGAGCAGACCGAGCGAGAGCTCGAGGCGATACACGTGCGGGGTGCCGAGCCCGACAGCGACGCCGAGGACCCCATGGTCGAGGTGCCGCGCCGAGCGAGCGACCTCCCGGGTGAGATAGCGCCGCAGTCGCTGGCGTCGCGTGTCGTGCGTGCGTACCTCCGGTCCTTGCGGAACCTCAAGTCGCCGCAACAAGTCGCGGTCACGCGGGTCGCTCGCAGCCGGAGGCGCGCTCGAGTGGGCCGCAGGCTCGTCCGCGAGGGCGACGGCGAGGGACACGATGAGGAGAGCGCTCGGCAACCGCCACCAAAATGCCGTAAACCGTGAGGATGCTCAACCGAATCGCACCGTGGTGCGCCGAAGCCGATGCGCATACTGGGCGGCGATGTCGACGAAAAAGCCCCTCTCTCGTGCCATCTACATCGTCGCGGCCAAGCGGACCCCGTTCGGGACCTTCGGCGGAGCGCTGAAAGACCTGACGGCCACGGACCTCGCGGTCATCGCCTCCAAGGCCGCCCTGGCCGCCGGTAACGTGAGCCCGGAGATCGTCGACGCGGTGTGCGTGGGCAACGTCTCCCACACCTCCGCCGACGCCCTGTACATGGCCCGCCACGTCGGCCTGCGCTCCGGCGTGCCCGTCCCGGCGCCCGCCCTCACCGTCAACCGCCTGTGCGGCTCGGGCTTCCAGGCGATCGTCAGCGGCGCCCAGGACATCCTCCTCGGCGACGCGGAGATCGTCCTGGTCGGCGGCACCGAGAACATGAGCCAGGCCCCGCACGCAGTCCGAGGCATCCGCTGGGGCACCAAGTTCGGCCAGGATGGCAAGCTCGAGGACACCCTGTGGTCCTCCCTGTTCGACCCCTACGCCGGCTGCGCCATGGCGATCACCGCGGAGAACCTCGCCGAGAAGTACAAGATCACCCGCGAGGAGTGCGACGCGTACGGCCTGCGCTCGCAGCAGGGCTGGGCCGCCGCGCAGGACGCCGGACGCTTCGCCGCCGAGCTGACCTCCGTCGAGATCAAGGGCCGCAAGGGCGTGGTCCAGTTCGCCGCGGACGAGCACGCCCGCCGCGACGCCAGCCTCGAGAGCATGGCCAAGCTGCCGACCGCGTTCAAAAAAGACGGCGTGGTCACGGCCGGCAACGCCTCGGGCATCTGCGACGGCGCGGCCGCGCTGATCATCGCCAGCGAGGAGGCGGTGAAGAAGCACGGGCTCAAGCCGCTCGCGCGGGTGATGCAGTGGCACGTCGCCGGCGTCGACCCGACGATCATGGGCATCGGCCCCGTGCCTGCGATCCGCGGCGCGATCGCCCGCGCCGGGCTCGAGCTCGGTGACCTCGACCTCGTCGAGATCAACGAGGCCTTCGCGGCCCAGTACATCGCCTGCGAGCGCGAGCTCGGCCTCGACCGCGAGAAGACGAACGTCGACGGCGGCGCGATCGCCCTCGGCCACCCGCTCGGCGCCTCCGGGGCCCGCATCACCGCCCACCTCGTCCACGAGCTGGCCCGTCGCGGTGGTCGCTACGCCGTCGGCTCGGCCTGCATCGGCGGCGGTCAGGGCATCGCCCTCGTGCTCGAGAACGTGTCCTGAGATCCTACAGCGCCAGCGCGACCTGAATCGCGAGCAGCAGCAAGAACCCGATCACGAACAACAACGGCAGCCGGCCCTCGAGGCCGGGTGCCGGCTCGAGATCTTCACGCGGCAGCATGGGCAGCGGCCCGGTCCGCACCCGCTTGCGAACCACCACACTGTTCTCGTCCGACACTCCACCACGATAGCGGAGGAGCCCGGCCAGAGCAGCGGCAAAGGTCGCGCCCGGGGAGTGA
>JAYUXQ010000353.1:0-4904 GCA_043752905.1 Nannocystis sp.
TGCGCCCGCGCCGGCCCGGTGTCGCGGATGTCCCCCTTCCACGCGAAGATCTTCGGCGACACCATCGACGCGACGATCGCCACGCACACGAGAGGCCGCACATACGCGGCGCGGCGCGGCCCCTCACCCGTGGTCTCCAACACGTGCACGAGACCGTACATGAGCGGACCCCACGCCAGGAACGCGAACACCCGCGTCGTGTCCTGCGCGCAAAAGGTCGCCCCCAGCGCGAGCAGCTGCGTCGCCCCCAGCGCGAACATTCGCCGCGGGCGCTCCCTGTACAGCCCGACCATCACCGCCGGCAGCCACAGCAGATGCGCGAAGTACAACGTATACAGGACCGGCCAGCCCGCCTCCGTCCAGTATCCGACGAGCACGCCGAGATCCTGCCCCGTGGCGAGCGCCAGCCGATCGCTGCCGATCTCGATCCCGCAGGCCATCAGCGTCAGCTTGCACGTCACTGCCCCGAGCGCCAGCCCGAGCGCGGTCGCTATCACCGGCCGCTTCGCGTCCATCCCGAGAAACGCCCACCACAGCAGCGCCGCCTCGACACAGATGATCACCCACATCGCCAGGTGATTCCAGGCCCCGAGCGCCGCGACGATCCCCACGAACCACGGCCGGCGCGAGAACAGCAGCATTGCCGTCAGCAGGTATGTGAGCGCGTCAGGGTGGCAAGTCCACGTATACGCGATCATCGCCGACGGATGGAACATCAGGACCCACAACACCAGACAACCGTCGGTCCACGCCAGCCGCCCCCGCACCACCCGCCCCAGATAGAACAGCGCCGCCCAGAAGCACGCCAGCACCATGAGTCGAAACATCAGGATCGCCCCGCCGAGCCCGAGCACGTGCCCCAGCGCGACGTGCAGCAGCGAGGCACGATAGTACGGCGCGTCGATCGCCGGCGCGAACGGTGCTTTTACAAGCTGGTGATAAAACGTCCCGCCCGACCCCAACCCGTAGCAATAAAACCCGGCGAGGATCAGCCCGACGACGAGCAATATCATCCCATAACGTGCCCTCATTTCGCGTCATCCGGCACGATCCGCGTGACCATCGCCGCGTAGATCGCCAGCAGCGACAGCAGCGTCCCTGCGACCTCGTACCCACCGAACGGCTCCATGAACCACAGCACGCCCCAGACGGTCGCCAGCACCGGCTGCAACAGCAGCAGCAGCGACCCCGTCGCGGCCGGCACCCCCGTCATCCCCCGCGCGATCGCCACCCAGCCGCCCACGTGCGCGCCGACCCCCAGCAGCAGCAGCAGCCCGAGGTCGCGGGTATCGGGCCACGGGATCGGCTCGCCAGTGATCGCCGCCGTGATGAACAGCAGCAGCGCCGCGACCACGCAGGTCACCCCGAGGTTCGCCGCCAGCGACAGGCGCCGCGGCTCGCTCTGGCTGGCGCGCAGGCACAGGTAATAGCCGGCATAGAACACACCGGTCGCCAGCCCGAGGGCGATGCCGTGCAGGTGCACGGGGCTCGCCGACAGGCCGGGGATCGCCAGCAGCACCACGCCGAGCAGCGCCAGCACTGCGCATATCGCCAGGCGCCCGCTCAGGCGCTCGCCGAGCAGCAGCGCCGACAGCACCGCCACCCAGAACACCTGCGTATTGGCGAGCAGGGTCGCCAGGCCGGTGCCCGACAGCAGGATGCTCTTGTGCCAGACGTACAGGTCGCCCGCGTAGCAGGCCCCCGCCCCGACCGCGAACACGATCGCGCGCCCCGAGACACCCGTCGGGTTCACCGCGGCCGACCGCCGCGGTACCGCCACCCAGGCCCCGAGGGCCGCCGCAGCGAACAGGCAGCGATACGCCCCGATCGCCGTCGGGCCGAGCGAGATCAGCTTCACGAACAGCGCAGTCACGCTGATCACCGCCGCGCCGAGGGCGACCAGCGCGGTCGCCTGCCGCGGCGTGAGCGTGTCTCGCGGGTGCGCGCCGGCCACCGGCTGCGTGTACACCCGCTCACCCGCGCGGTCCAGGCCGACCCGGGACAGCCAGGAGGCCAGGGCGGTGTTTCTGCGGGCGCCGGTCGCGGCGCTCCCCGGCGCCGCGGCGACGCGATACCCTGCGGCCCCGCGATGTTACTCCTTCGCCCCGCCACCCTGCACGACCTGCCGGCGCTCCACGCCATCGAGCGCTCGGCGACCGAGCTTTATTATGAGGAGGGCTTCTCGCCGGCCCAGGTCGACCCGCGCAGCGAGGCCGACATGCGCCTGCTGCTCAAGTACACCACGGTGTTGCTGGCCTGCGACGACGACGAGCCGATCGGCTACGCCAGCTTTTACACGCGCGGCCCCTTCCTGCACCTCGAGGAGATCGCCGTCCGCCGCGATCGCCAGCGTCGCGGCTGCGGCAAGGCCCTCGCGCAGCAGGCCCTCGCCGAGGCCAGGGCCGACCTGCAGTGCACACACCTCTCGCTCGTCACCTTCTCGAGCGCACACTGGGCCGTCGAGATGTACAGCCGGCTCGGCTTTCGCTTCCTCGACCCCGGCGAGACGCTCCCGCAGATCGACCTGCTGCAGGAGATCGTCGAGATCGAGGCCGCCGCCTGCCTGACCTGCCCGCCGCGCGTGCCGATGATCCTCACCGTCCGCCCGCCGCCCCCTGAGCCGGCCGCCTGACCGACCGTCTAGCCCGGCTCCGGCATCAAGTTCGGCGCCCGCGACGGCGACAGCAGCTCGATCGCGAACCATCCCTCCGCACCGTCGTCCTCGTCGCGGTCGAACGCGAGGCACGCCCCGCCCTCGATCCATATCACCCGGCGGTCGAGCACGTCGCGTCCGACCACGAAGGGCACGCTCTCGTCGCGCAGCCGCTGCATGACCTCGTCCGGCCCCGGCACCGCGGAGCTTGCGATCATCCACGGATCGAGCGTCCGCCCCGGGCCCGCGTCGAGGTCGTCGAGATAGTCGTTGAAGAGCATCCAGACGACGTCCCCGTCGAAGTGGACCTCGAAGTTGCCGTAGCGCCAGATCGCCGACACCTCGACGGGAGCGCCCGCGTGCCAGTCGTCGGGCTCGCCGAGCTGCGCGCGCACCAGCTCGCGGGGATCTCCCGGCCGGACGCCCGCGAGCTGGCCCTCGACCACCATTCCCCGGATCGAGAACACAACGGACATCGCCGCCACCCTACCACCATTTACACCCCTGGATCCACTACCCTGCCGTCCGTGCGACGCGACTCCCACGAGCAGAACCAACCCGCAGCCCTGCCACGAGTTTCAGTGGACGATCGCCGACTGGCTCGGCGCCGTCATCAAGGCCGGCCTCGTGCTCGAGCAGATCCGCGACTATCCATATGCCAACGGCTGCCAGATCTTCGACAATATGCGACGGCTCCCCGGCAAGCGCTTCGCCATGCTGGAGGGCGCCGCCGACTTGCCGCTGATGTGCGGCTTCGTGGCGCGCAAACCGGCATAAAAACGCCGGGCGAGCGCGCACCATGGGGTCGCACAAGCCCGGCGTCTTTGTGACGACGGATCGCAGCTATTTCGCGGTACGCGGCGGCGGCGGCGGCGGCGGCGTGGCCGTCGTCTTGCTGATGGTGGTCGCCGTCTCGATCGCGGCCGTCGCGACCTTCTCGACCGCCACATCGGTGCGACGCACGGAGTCGTCGATCGTCTCGGTACGATCCGCGACATCCTTGCGGATCGTGACCTCCTCGACGACGCGCGCTTTCTTGGCGACGACCGCATGCTCGGCGAACTCGCGGATTTCGAAGTTCTGCTCCTTGAACGCCTGGCTCTCGGTCACGGCGACCGGGCGGTCGACCGCCTTGCGCTCGACGGTCGCGGTTTGCTCGCGCAGGGTGACCTGCTCGTGCACCGGCGTCTCGGTCACCTCGGTGTACATGCGGATCCCGCCGCGCTCGACGCGACGCTTGCCGACGGTGAGCGTCTCCTCGATCACCGGCACCGTCACCACGGCCTGCTCGACCCGCTTCGGGCCCATGTTCTGCTGGACCTGCTGGCGCTGCTGACCCTGCTGGTCGTGGCTCGCGCGATAGGCCTCGCGCTCGCTTGCGATCTGCTCGGACGTGTAGGCCGGCGAGCCGGCGTCGTGGGCCGCGAAGCCCTGCTTCTCGAAGTGCGAGCGCCGCTCGTCGACATCGACCGCGCCGAGCTCGGACAGGACATCCGCCGCGTCGTGCGCGAGGTCGTCGCTGGCGCGAACCATCACCAGGGTGCCGCCACGGCGCACCGACTCGGCGTAGAAGTGGGCGTCGTGCTCGGGCACGCCGACGCGGGTCAGCGCGCCGACCAGGCCGCCGACCGCAGCTCCGGCCGCTGCCCCGATGCCGGCGCCCGTCAACGTCGCCACGAGCGGGCCCGCGGCGATGATCGGGCCGATGCCCGGGATCAAGATGATGCCGAGGCCGGCGAGCAGTCCCACCGTGCCGCCGATGCCGGTGCCGACCACCGCGCCCGCACCCGCGCCACTCTTGGCGCCCTCTTGCATCGCGTGCTTGCGGTCGCCGTCCTGCGCGCCGTCACGGTCGGCCGAGGCCGCGGAATTCAGGCCATCCGCGCCTCCGGCGTTGCCGGAGTTGTTGGCAGCGATGCTGATGTCGTCGCGGTTGAAATTGCGGGCCACCAGGGCCTCGACCGCGGCCTCGGCCGCGGAGAAATCGTCGAACAAACCGATGACGGTCTTCATGGGGTCTCTTTTCGTTGAATGGTTGGGGGTGGGGGTACGGGTGGCGCTGACGATGGGGGTGGAGCCGACCGCACGGTCGTAACCTCCTCCGAACGCAGCTCGATGTCATGGATCTCGACGCGCTCGCTTCGACGAACGCGCAGGTGCAGCTCCTCGCGCAGGACGAGTCGCTTCTCGAGGACGAGCACCTCCTCGAGCACGGGGTAGATCGTCGTGTCGCCCTCGTGACGCACCGGCA
>JAYUXQ010000354.1:0-1906 GCA_043752905.1 Nannocystis sp.
GGTGCTGTGCGCAAGCTCCGAGAAGCCTGCGACACCCGACATGAAGCAGGACCACGAGGCCGTGATCCTCAAGGTCGCTCGCACGTCGGCCCGCGTCCAGATCCGCGGCCAGACCGGACAGCTCACGTTCCGCTCCGAGGATGTCGAGAGCGTCGTGCCTGGCCAAATTGCGACGTTGCACGTCGAACGCACATGGACGTGGCGAGGGGACGCCTACGGCTCCGGCCGCATCAAGGACCCTCGCATCGATGTCGCCAGTCTCGGACTCGTACCGCTGCCGTTGAAAGGCGGCGAGTTCACGGACCTGCGCAGCATGTACGAGCCGTTTCGCAGCCCCGATCCGTATGCGCCGATCTGGCGGCGGCTGACCGCGAAGCCGCGCCCGTGCTTCGTGATGCATCCGATCGCCTGGTGCGCCTTCCCCGATGACGACCCGGACGACGACCCAACCTGCGACGCGATGGACTTGGCCGACGCCGGCGACATCGCCGGGGGGCGCGCGCTGCTCATGGACCTCATCCTGCGAGACATGCGCTGCATCGACGCGCACGTCCACCTCGGGAACATCGAGTTCCGGCAGGCGCCAGAGCGAGCGATGATCCACTACGAGATCGGGGTCCGGATCGGCGAGCTCTCACTCCCGACGGACTTCGACGCGGTGCTGTTGTGGAGCATCTACAATCGGCCGTACCTCCGCGGCCTCCACGGGAAGGGCCTCTGCCTCTGGCGCCTCGGCCGGCTGCAGGAGGCGCGGCAGATCTTCGAGCAGATCCTCTCCCTCAACCCACCGGACAATCAGGGCATCCGGTTCTACCTCGACGATCTCCGCCACGGCCACGCGTGGACCGCCGAACCCGACTGCGAGCCCACAACGCAAGCGCCGCAACACGAAATGCTGCATTGAGGACCACCTCGAACAGTGACACACCATCCCCGCACGGGCGTGGGCATCGACGGCGATCTGGCACAGCTTCGCGGGGAGCGTCATCTGCACCTTCGCCGTGCGTGGACGCCTTCGAGGTCGCACGCCACGATCAACTTCCCCGAACGAGACACGTCCGCGCTCGCGTCCGCCCGCTCATCCGCGCGGTGTGCCGTCGGCATCGGGTCCGCGATGGATCGCTGGCGCGGCGCGTCGAGGATAAAAGTTGATGCGATGCTGCGCCGTGACCTGCTCGTGTCGTCGCTGGCTGTGACACTGCTCGCCTGCGGCCGCGGGTCGAGGGCCCGCGGCCAGGCGGGGGCCCGCACCCCAGCGGCCGCGACGACTCGCCGACCACGAGCCCCGTCGATCCAGATCATCCCAGCGGTCAGAGCTGCCCAGCGCGCGGGCATACCACGGCGTTCGCGGGTCGCGAACCGCGAGGTAGAGCGCCTGGACATCGCGCTTGAGCGCTCGCGCTCGCGCCTTCAGGCGCTGATACAGCGTGGGACGAGGTGTCGACATCGTCGACATCATTTCCCGGCGCAGGTGCCTCGCGGCTTGCCGCACTCGCCCGCGCCGACGCAGCTGCCGCTGACGCACTCCGCCGCGAAGCGACACTGCGCCCCGGCTTGCAACACGCCCGCGCAGTACGAGTCGCCGCACTGCGCGGGGAACTCGGCCTCGCGCAAGCTGTGGACCGGCAGCACGGTCACGCCGGACACATCGAGGTCCTCCGCGCTCGCGGCCGGGCCCGAACGCGGGCTCGCGGCGCGCTCCCACATGCGCACGAAGTCGTCGGCGGAGCTGCGCAGCGGCGCCGTGTCCGTGCCGAGCTGGTCGAGGTCGGCGAGCAGCGCCGGGAGCAGGCCGATGTGCCCGAGGCCCATCTCGTCGAGGCCATTTCCCAATGGCGGCGGGCCGGCGTCGCGTTGCTCGCGGGCCTGGCACTGGGCCTCGGTGGTGAACGACGCCGAGCACGCG
>JAYUXQ010000355.1:0-11894 GCA_043752905.1 Nannocystis sp.
CTCGCGCTTGAGGCTGGTGATGCGCAGCTGCAGCGGGGCGTCCGGGACCTCGCCGTACACGGCGATCGTGCCGCCGGGGACGGCGAGCACCGCGAGCGGAACGACGGCCGCGAGGGTTCTGAAGATGGAGGGGTTGCCGGCGAGGCCCCCACCGCTCCGTCCAGCCGCCGGTCCCCACGCGCCCGCTGTCGCTCGTGCTCGTCGCGCTGCTGGCCCTCGTGGTAGGGTCGCTGTGCTTCTACCAATACGTGGTCTGAAGTCGAGACAATCGGCGAGATCGGAGGCGAGCATGGCGAGAGCGACCTGGAACGGCGTGACGATCGCGGAGAGCGACAAGTTCGAGGTGGTCGAGGGCAACGTGTACTTCCCACGCGCGGCCCTGCGAGAGGAGCACTTCGCGGCGAGCGAGAAGACGACGGTGTGCGGCTGGAAGGGCACCGCGAATTACTTCGATGTCGTCGTCGACGGCCAGCGCAACGCGGACGCGGCCTGGTACTACGCGGAGCCCAAGGCCGCCGCGGAGAACATCCGCGGGCACGTGGCGTTCTGGCGCGGCGTGACCGTCACGCGATAGCGTCGCGATACGGCCGGATCACCGGATCACCGGCCGCGCAGGGTCTGGGCGATCTTCAGGATGTCGGCGAGGACGCCGGCGGCCGTGACGGCGCCGCCGGCTCCGGCGCCGCGGACGACCAGGGGATATTCTTCGTAGCGTTCGGTGGTGAAGGCGACAAAGGCCTCGGCGCCGCGCAGGGTGGCGGCGGGGTGGTCGGGGGCGACGTCGATCGGGCCGACGCGGACGCGGAACTCGCCAGTGTCGGGCGAGAGGTCGATGCGGGCCAGGTATCGCAGCACGCGGTTCTGGGCGCGCAGCTCGGCGAGGCTGCTGGCGAAGGTGGCGTCGTAGTCGGCGAGGCCGGTGAAGAACAGCTCGATGTCGTCCTCACGCAACAGGCCGTGGTGGATCAGCGGGTGGACGACGATGTCCTCGAGCTCGATCTCGAGGCCGAGCTCGCGGGCGAGGATCAACGCCTTGCGGGCGACGTCGAGGCCGCTGAGGTCGTCGCGCGGGTGGGGCTCGGTGAAGCCGCGCTCGCGGGCCTGGCGGACCGCGTGCGACAGCGGGGCGCCGCGCATGACCTCGCCGGTGATGTAGCCGAGCGAGCCCGAGAAGGCGCCCTCGACCCGGTGCACGCGGTCGCCGGTGCGCACGAGGTCGGCGAGGGTGGCGATCACGGGCAGCGAGGCGCCGACGGTGGTCTCGTAGCGGTAGGAGGCGTGGGCGCAGCGGGCCACCTCGCGCAGCTGTCCGTTCGGACCTGTCGCAAGGGTCAGGGGCTTCTTGTTGGCGGTGACGACGTGGATCCCGCGCGCGAAGGCCTCGGCGTAGACGCGGTCCATGTCGTCGGCGGCGGTGCAGTCGACCAGTATCGGCGCGGGCAGGCGACGCAGGCGCTCGAGCAGCGGGATCAGGGCGACGGACCGCGCCTCGGGGCCGACGGGCTCGCCAGCGGCGAGCTCGTCGGACCACGCCTCGAGGTCGACGCCGTCCTCGCGCAGCAGGGCGCGCTTGCTGTCGGCGAGGCCGACGACGGTCAGGGCGATGCCGTGGTCGGCCTTGAGCTGGGCCCGCTGCTGTCGGACCTGCGCGAGCAGCTCGGCGCCGACGGTGCCGTGACCCATCACGAACAGGCTCACGGGTTCGTGGGCGAAGTTGAAGGCGGCGTGGACGGTGCGCACGGCGAGGGCCGTCTCGCGGCCGTCGATGACGCAGGAGATCGAGCGCGAGCTCATGCCCTGGGCGATCGCACGGACGGGTACGCCGACCTGGCCGAGGGCGCGGAAGAACTGCGAGGGGGCGCTGCTGGGGTTCATGCGCTCGGCCACGAGGGTGAGCAGGGTGATCGGGGCGCGTACGCCGGGGCTGTCGACCTCGCCGCGCGCGAGCTCGAGGGCGAGCTCGAGGGCGATCGCGGCGCGGGCCCGGTCGACGGCGGCCTCGGGGATCACGACGGCGACGGCCTGGCCGTGCGCGGCCTGGTTGGCCATCCACACGGTGACGCCCGCGGTCTCGAGGGCCCGGAGCACGCGCATGCCGACGCCCGCCTCGTGGGTGATCCGGCGCCAGCGGACGTCGAGCAGCGCGAGGTTCTCGAGCGAGGTGACACAGGTCGGGCCCGACTCGCTGGATCCGCCGAGGTCGATGCGCGTGCCCCCGGCGTCGGGGTCCATGGTGCTGCGGATCCGCAGGGGGATGCCGTGCTCGATCAGCGGGACCATGGTCCGCGGGTGAAACATGCGCGCGCCGAAGTTGGCGAGCTCGAGCGCCTCGGCGTACGACATGCGGGCGATCGGGTAGGCGTCGCGCAGGATCGTCGGGTCGCCGGTCATCACGCCGGGGACGTCGGTCCAGATCTGGACCTCGGTGGCGGTCATGGCGGCGGCGAGGAGGGTCGCGGTGTAGTCGGAGCCGTTGCGACCCAGCGTGGTGCTGCGGCCGTCGAGGGTCGCGCCGAGGAAGCCGGTGTGCACGGCGACCGCGTCGGCGAGGGTGGGCGCGAGGTCGGCGAGGCGGGTGCGCGTCGCGGCGTCGTCGACCAGCGCGGCGCCGAAGCGGTCATCCGTGACGAGCCAGTCGCGGGCGTCGACGAAGCGCGCCGGGAGGCCGCGCACCGGGAGCAAGGCGGCGAGGATGCTGGCGCTGAGGCGCTCGCCGAAGGAGAGGATGAGGTCGAGGGTCTGCGGGGTGCACTGACGGAGCAGCGCGACGCCCGTCAACACTTGACGCAGGGGAGCGAGCAGGTCGGTGACGTGAGCGCCGAGGTCGGTGGCGCCGGTGGGCTCGTCGAGGGCGTCCTCGAGGTGCTCGATGTCCTCGTCGGGGTCGATCGGCGCCTCCGCGGGCCCGGCCGCGAGGTCGCGGGGCTTTGCGTCGGGGCTTTGCGTCGGGGTGCGGCGCGGCGCAGCTTGGGCGATCTTTGTTTTAATCGGTGGATGGGCGGCGAGCAGCTCGGTCTGTGCGCCGAGGCCGGTGGCGATCGCCAGCTGGGCGACGCGGTCGACGAGGGTGCCGGCGGCGAGCGTGTCGCCGCGGGCGGCGGCCTGGGCGGCGTCCATCAGCCAGTCGGTCGTGTCGCCCATCGCGGAGACGACGACGGCGATCGGGCCGAGGGCGCGCTCGCGGGCGATGAGCTCGGTGACGCGGAGGAGACGGTCGGGGGCGCCGACGGAGGAGCCGCC
Organism: Nannocystis sp.; assembly: GCA_043752905.1. GTDB lineage: Bacteria > Myxococcota_A > Polyangia > Nannocystales > Nannocystaceae > Nannocystis. The sequence continues at coordinate 3,241 of JAYUXQ010000355.1, forward strand.
GAACTTGAGGACGCGGAGTGGGGTCATGGCGTGGCTGGTTCGGCGAGGGCCTGGTCGAGGTCGGCGAGCAGGTCGGCGGGGTCCTCGATGCCGACGCTGAGGCGGACGAGGTTGTCGCGGATGCCGACGGCGAGGCGTTGCTCCGTCGTGAGCTCGTAGAACGACATCAGGGCCGGCTGCTCGATCAGGCTCTCGACGCCGCCGAGCGAGGGGGCGATCCTCGGGATCTTGCAGCGGTCGATGAAGCGGCTGGTGCGGGCCTCGTCGCCGCGCACGAGGAAGCTGACGACGCCGCCAAAGCCCCGCATGTGCGCGCGGGCGACCTCATGGTCGAGGTGCGACGGCAAGCCAGGGTAGTAGACGCGCTCGATCGCGGGGTGACCGGCGAGGAATTCGGCGACGCGCTGGCCGCTGGTGTTTTGTCGGTGTACGCGTAGCTCGAGGGTCTTGAGGCCGCGGGTCAGCAGGTAGGCGGCGTGCGGGTCGAGCACGCCGCCGAACATGCCGCGCAGGTCACGGACGGCGCCGACCAGCGAGGCATCACCACACACGCCGCCAGCGAGCAGGTCGTTGTGACCGCCGAGGTACTTGGTGCACGAGTGCAGCACGAGGTCGGCGCCCTGCGTCAGCGGCTGTTGATTGATCGGCGTGGCGAAGGTGCTGTCGATGACGAGCTTGAGGCCGCGGTGGGCAGCCCGGATCTCGGCGAGGGCGCGCAGGTCGGCGACGCGCAGGTACGGGTTGGTCGGTGACTCGGTCAGCAACACGCGGGTCTTGCCGGGCACGATCGCGGCCGCGATCGTCGCGTGGTCGCCGGGCTCGACGAGGGTGTGCTCGACGCCCCAGCGGGCCAGGAAAGCGGTGACGAACTGGCGTGTGCGGCGATAGCCGTCGGCGGTCAGCACGACGTGCTGGCCGGGTTTTAATAGTGCGAACAGGGTGGTGGTGACGGCCGCCATGCCGCTGGCGAACAACGCACAGTCCTCGGCGGCCTCGAGCGCGGCGAGCTTGCGCTCGGCGACCGCGACGGTCGGGTTGCCGTAACGGCCGTACTCGTCGCGGACGGTGGTGCCCTCGAAGTGATCGCGCAGCTCGGCGGTGTCGCGAAAGCTGTAGGTCGAGGTGCAGGTGATCGGGGTGACGACGGCGTCGCCGGGGTAGTTGCGTGGCTCACCGGCGTGCACGGCCAGCGTTCCCGGGGATGGTGGCGGCGTGCGGGGGTCCCTCGTCACGGCGCGCATCATAGCGGGTGCCGGGCCGGCGTGTCATGGCGGTCGTCGCGGAGCCGATGGGAGCCCGCGGCGTCAGATCTCCAGGCAGTACAGGTGCAGCTGCGCCTTGGTGCAGCCGAGCGTGAGGCCCCGTCCCCTTCGGGTCGCCGGCACCCTCCTACGCATGTGCTGCGCTATCGCGACGGCGCGCCGGTCGAGGCCGTCCGCCTGCTCGCGCCTGAGCTTTGGCAGGATCGCCTCCAGGGGGGCCCGTGGGGGCGCCGGGAGGGTTTTTTCGTACAGGCGAAAATAACTTAATCCCGGGACCGGGCTGGCGACACCTGAGACCGCAAGCCCAAAAACAACGCGCTCGCTTCCTGCCCGACCATTCCTGGGGGGCGCAGGAGCTCGAGGGCGCCTCGCTCTGTACGGAGTTCACGATGTCTCGACATACCTACTCATCTTTTCTCGTCGCTCTCACCATCGGTGCGCTCGCCGTCACGGCCCAGGGTTGTGAAGAGGCCAACCAGGCGGCGGAGGCGTGCAAGCTGACCTGCGCGGCCGAGGGCATCGCCGAGGGCAATGCCTCGATCTCCGGTCTCGCCAGCGTCGACAGCTTCTTCTCGGCGGTCGTCAACTTCGGCAAGGCGGCGCTCGAGGTGCAGGCCGGCGTCGACGCGGAGCTGCGTGGGATCGCGGTGTCGCTCGGGCTCGAGGGTGGCGCGACCGCTGCGGAGATCCGCGGGGCGCTGTCGGCCAAGCTCGAGGGTGCGATCGATGGCGGCCTGAAGATCGAGTACGCGCCGCCGCGCTGCACGGTCGCCGCGAGCGTGGCCGTCGATGCGGCCGCGAAGTGCGACGCCGAGGTCGACCCCGGCATGGCGACGGTCGAGTGCAAGGGTACGTGCACGGTCGACGCGAGCGCCGAGGCGAGCTGCGACGCGAGCGCGACGGTCATCTGCAAGGGCACGGCGCCGGAGCTCAAGTGCGACGGCACGTGCACGGGCAGCTGCGAGCTGAGCGGCTCGTTGCAGTGCAACGGCACGTGCAACGGCACGTGCGAGGGGACGTGCTCGGTGACCGGCGCGGACGGGCAGTGCGCGGGCGAGTGCATGGGCCAGTGCAAGGGGTCGTGCGACCTCAAGGCGGGCGCGGCGTGCGAGGGCTCGTGCCAGGGGTCGTGCGAGTACCAGGCGCCCGAGGGCGGCTGCGAGGCGGACGCGGAGGTGCGCTGCCAGGCGGCGGCGGACGCGAGCGCGAGCTGCAACGGCAGCTGCGACGGCGAGGTGGTGCCGCCGAAGGCGAAGGCGGAGTGCGAGGCGAGCGTCGAGGCGGAGGCCAAGCTGCGCGCCGAGTGCACGCCGCCGAGCCTGGAGATCCGCTGGCAGTGGAGCGCCGAGTTCGCGGGTGACGTCGCCGCGCAGGCGCAGTTCAAGGCGTGGGTCGAGGGCTTCCGCGGCCGCTACGCCGGGTTGTTGGCGGCGACGGCCCGCGGCAAGCTGGTGCTCGACGCGGGCGCGGGGCTCGGCGAGGCGGCGGGGAGCCTGGTCGGGAGCATCCAGAGCGACTTCGGTGCCGAGGGCGGCATCCGTGCCTCGGTCGGCATCAAGTGCGCGGTGGAGCAGCTGGGCGCGGTGGCGACGGTGATCGCCGACGGCACGGGTGCGCTCGGCGGTAGCCTGCAGGCGTCGGCGGAGATCACCGCCGCGATCGTCGGCGGCTGATCGGACGCGCAGAGACGTGGTCGCGGGTCGTCGGTCGTGCCATCCTGGCGCGGCCGATGACCCGCGACCTCGAAGATCCGGCCGACAGCCCGCGCGCGCGGGCGCTGGCGAGCAACGCCGAGGACCTGGCGCTGCTCGCCGCGTGGCAAGCCGGAGACGCGCGCGCAGGCGATAGCCTGGCCCGCCAGTACAGCGCGCAGGTGGTCCGCTTCTTCGCCGACAAGGTCCGCGACTTCGAGGTCGACGACCTCGTGCAGCAGACCTGGATGGCGATGATCCACGCGCGTGACCGCTTCGCGCCGACGCCCCACGGCGACCCCGAGATGGAGGCCGACGCGCCGAGCATCGCCAGCTTTCGCGCGTACCTGTATGGGACGGCGCGCATGGTGTTGTATGGACACTTTCGCCAGCGGACGCGCGCGCAGCAGTTCGACCCCGGCGTGTCGTCGCTCGAGGACCTCGCGCCCTCGCCGAGCCGCCAGATGTCGGCGTACGCGAAGCTCGAGCGCCTCGGGGAGGCGCTGCGCAAGCTACCGCTCGACGTCCAGGTCCTGCTCGAGCTGCGCTACGCCCACGAAATGACGAGCAGCGAGATCGCCACCATTCACGGGATCCCGCGTGGCACGGTCAAGAGCAGGTTGCGGGTCGCCAAGCAGCGCCTCGACGCCCAGCTGGCGCGCATGGGCCTGCCGCCCGCGCCGGGGTGAGGCGCTGGTTTTTTACAGCAGGAAGACCTGCGTGAACTCGCCGCCGTCGGGGCTGGGGCGGAAGGCGAGGCGGGTGACCTCGCGTTCGATGCAGGCGTTGACGTCGTAGCCGGGGGGGAGCGTGACGGTGGCCTTGCCGCGGGGGGAGACGCGTACGGTGCCGGTCAGGCGCACGGTGGTCGCCATGCCGGCGAAGCTCGAGTCGGCCTTGCATGCGGCGATCCGGCCGGCGTTGCGGCGCAGGAGCTCGCGCGCGGCGGGCTCGTCGAAGGGGCGCGGAGGCTTGCGGGCGGGGCTGTCCGAAGGGGCAGGTTTGGTCGGGCCGAGGTCGGGGGCAGTGCTGTCCGAAGGGGCAGGTTTTGGTGGGGTGAGGTCCGTGGCCGGGCCGTCCGGGGGCGCGGCGCTCGGCGGCGTGCTGTCCGCGGTGGGAGGCGAGGGGACGGGTGCCGGGCCGGCGACGTTGGGGGTGGAGGATGCGGGGTTCGGGTCGCTCCGGGGTTCGGGCCAGAGTGCGGGGATCGCGAAGGTGAGCGCGAGGCCGGCGGCGGTCGCTGCGAGGGCGATCGATCGCCCGCGTGCCGCGGTCGGTTTCGGCATGTCTTTTGGGACAGGCGCGGGGGACTCGAGCGCGGCGCGGGTCGTCTCGAGCGCGGCGAGGAAGGCCTCGATCGTGGCGATCCGGCGGGCGACCTCCACGTGGGTGGCGTGGGCGATCAGGGTCTGGAGGGGCGCGGGGAGGTCGGGTTCGGTGGGGTCGGGGTCATGGGCGGGCAGGCGGCCGACCAGCAGCGTGTGCAGCAGGACGCCGAGGGCGAAGATGTCGACGCGGTGGTCGACCTTGCCGCCGCGGTAGATCTCCGGGGCGATGTAGCCGGGCGATCCGCCGACGGTCCACGCGCTGTTGCCGGTGCCCGAGAGGACCTTGGCGAGGCCGAAGTCGAGGACTTTGATAAAGTCGGGGTTGTCGTCGCGGGTGATGCGAAAGCAGTTCTGCGGCTTGATGTCACGGTGGACCACGCCACGCGCGTGGGCGGCCGCGAGGGCGCGGGCGATCTGGGCGAGGATCGGCAGGGCGCGGGGCCATGGCAGGCGGACCTCGCGGGCGAGCATCTTCGCGAGGTCCTCGCCCTCGAGGTGCTCCATGGCGAAGAAGGCGGGGCCCTCCTCGGGGACACCGAAGTCGGTGATGCTGACGACGTTGGGGTGGTCGATCTTCGAGGCGGCGCGGGCTTCGAGCAGGAAGCGCTCGCCGATCTCGGGGTCGTCGAGGAAGCGCGGGCTGATGATCTTGAGGGCGAAGTGCTTGTCGAGGTGGATGTGACGGGCGAGGAACACGACGCCCATGCCGCCGGCGCCGAGGCGACGAACGATCTCGTAGCGGCCCTGCAGGACCTTGCCGATCAGGTTGTCGTAGGCGAAGAGGCGGCGAAACTCCGGCCAGTTCGGGAACGAGGTGTCGCCGGCTTCGTCCACGCCCGGCGCGAGTCTAGCACGCGTCAGAAGCGGCCCGACAGGGCCAGACCAGCGGAGGACGGGGTGACGTGCGGGGTCCACGAGACGCGGGGGCTGCCGCGCTTGCGCAAGCCGACCGCCAGGAGCACGGCGCCCGAGACGAGCCCGAGGCCGCCGACGACGGCGCCGACGCCGAGCAAGATGTCGCCGCGGCGGCCCAGGACCTCGATGTCGCGCACCTGCGAGCCGGACGCGGTGCAGCCGGTCATCGCCTCGCGGCAGACGGCGTGGCCGCGGGCGTTGGCCCGGCGGTTGACCACGATGCCGGAGATCAGCAGGGCGAGGCCGGTCGCGCCGACGCCGAGCGCGACGCCGCCGGCGATTCGCTCGCGCCGGTGGTCGGTCGGCGGGGGCGTGGGGCGAGGGGCGGGGGGCTGCGAGGGCGGCGGTCGGGTGGGCGTGGCGGTGGGCGTGGTGGTGGGCTCGGTCGGTGGGGCGGGCGCGGGGGTGGCGATGGGGGCGAGCACGGTGGTGCAGTCGGGACCTGCCGCGAGGGACAGGCGCTGCTCGACCTCGGCGAGCCTGGTGCGCTCGTCGGCGGCGGGGTCGGGGGTGCTGCCGGGGGTCAGCGGGTCGAGATAGTCGTGCAGGAGGGTCCGGGCCTGGCACAGCGAGGCGCGGGCGAGCGGGGAGCCTGCGGAGTCCGGTCCGGCGGCGCGCAGGCGGGCGGTGACGCTGGCGCGCAGGAACAGCAGGCGCGGGCCGGTCTCGGCGGGTGCGGTCAGGCGATAGGCGCGCTCGAAGGCGGCGGCGGCGCGCCCGGGGTCGCCGTCGGTCTCGGCCTGGACCCCGAGCTCGTAGGCGAGGTCGCGCTCGGAGGGGGCGGCCCGCGCGTGGGCTGTCCCGAGGGACAGGCTGGCCGCGAGCGCGAGGCTGGTCAGGCGGATGAGGGTCGGGCGGGTCACGGTGTCGGCACGCAGACGCCCTCGTGGCACTGCATCGCGTCGGGGCAGGTGTTGTTCTGCGAGCAGTCGAGCGCGCACAGCGACTGGCCATCGACGGCGATGCAGGTGCGGGGGAGGGTGTCGAGGGGGGCGAGGAACACGTGCATATCGCAGTCGAGGCTTGGCGCGCCGACGCAGAGGTCGGCGCAGAAGCCCCGGGCCGCGCCCTGCCAGAACACGCAGCGCGGGATGCCTTGCTCGAGGCAGGCGGCGCTGTCGGTGCAGGGCATGTAGGCGGGGATGAATGGCACGGCCTCCTGGGCGCCGAGGCAGGTGTCACTGTCGACGCGGCAGCGGCGATTGGAGCAGCACTGGTCGGATCCGCAGTCGCTGTCGCGCTTGCACAGCGCCCCGAGCAGGAAGTCGTCGTTGTAGCAGGCGGTGGCGAGGCCGATCGCCAGGCCGAGTCCCGCTGCCGCTGTCGGGGCACGCATCGCCCGGCAGGGTATCGCGGGGCGGCGCGGCGGTACAGGGCGCGAACGGGGCCGCCACGGGAGCCAGGGTTTTGCCATAAACCTGCGACCCCGGGCGTAATGCGCTACGAAGCCGAGCATGCCCGCGCTCATGTCTTTTGCCCCCCTGGTGCTGCCGAGGACCCTCCTGCACGCCGCCGTCGCGGGTCCGCCGGAGGGGGCGGCGCACATGGAAGTGGCGGTGAGCGACGGGACGCGGATCCGGGGGGCACGGCCGCTGCGCGTGCTGATCGCGGGCGGTGGGACGGGCGGGCACCTGTTCCCCGGCGTCGCGCTCGCCGAGGAGGTGCGGGCGCGCGGCGGCGAGGTGCTGTTCGTCGGCACGCAGCGCGGCATCGAGGCGCGCGTGCTGCCAGAGCAGGGCTGGGACCTGCGGACGATCGACGCCACCGGGATCAAGGGTCGCGGGCTGCGGGGGCTGTTGACCGGGCTGCTACGGCTGCCGCGGGCGTGGTGGCAGAGCCTGAAAATTGTCCGCGACTTCCGGCCCGATGTGGTCGTCGGGGTCGGGGGTTATGCGAGTGGTCCGGTGGTCGCGACCGCGGCGATGCTGTTGCGACCGACGGCGATCCTCGAGCAAAACAGCATCCCCGGGATCACCAATCGCATCCTCTCGAGATTGGTGCAGCGGGTGTTTTGTACGTTCCCCGATCGTGGCGGATTCTTCCCGCGGCGGAAGGTGATATTGAGCGGTAATCCGATCCGCCGGTCGATCCTCGCGGCGCTGCAGGCCGCGGGCACCGAGGTGGGCGCGCCGGTGTCGCGGGCGCCGCGGCTGTTCGTGTTCGGTGGATCGCAGGGGGCGCGGGCGATCAATGACATGATGATCGCGGCGATGCCGGAGCTGCTCTTGCGCGTGCCGGGGATCGAGATCTGGCATCAAACCGGTCGTGGGGATCAGGAGCGGGTCGCGGCGGCGTATTATGAGCAGGGCCTCGAGGCGCCGCGCGTGCGCGTCGCGGACTTCCTGACCGACATGGCGACACCTTACGCGTGGTCGAACCTGGTGTTGTGCCGGGCCGGCGCGACGTCGCTGTCGGAGCTGGCCGCGGCCGGACGTCCCGCGGTGCTGGTGCCGTTCCCACAGGCGACCGATAATCACCAGGAGCACAACGCGCACGCGCTCGTCGAGGCGAACGCGGCGGTGCTGCTGCGCGAGCGCGAGTGGTCGTCCGCGACGCTGGCTGACACGCTCGCCGGGCTGCTGGGGGACCCCGCGCGGCTGGCCACGATGCGGACGGCGATGCTCGCCGCGGCGAGGCCGGCGGCGGCGGGATCGATCTACGCCGAGCTCGTCGCGCTGTGCGCGTGACCGGCGGGCTCGCCGGGCTAGATGCTCGATCGCATTGAGTATGGCATAAGAATGTTGAATGTTATGGCGGGTGTAGCCTGGAAAAGTGACCCTTACACATTCCAGGAGTTCCCGCGCGTCCGCGGCTATGAGCGTCAAGAGACGGGAGACCGCACCAGCGAAGCCATTCAGGCGAGCAAGCACGCGTGCCCGGCGAGTCGGGCACGCGAGATCGAGAGCGGAGGCTCAGGGGACGAAGGGATTGCACATGTTCATCGCGCCGAGGACGACGTCGGTCTTGGTGCGCGGCTGCAGCTTCGAGTTGGCGAAGGAGAAGCCGACGACGCCGATGATGTCGTCGAACTTGGTGCCGATCGCACACTTGTTGGTGAGCCCCATGTCCTTGACGTTGTCGCTGTTCTGGTCATCGACGCGCAGGGCGCCGGTGACGACGAACTCGTCGAAGTCCATCGGGTCGTCGGCGTTGTCGTCGGTGATCGCGACCGGGCCGATGTGGACGAGCATCGACTCGAAGGGCTCGGCGTTGGCCTTGCCGGTCGAGAGGGTGGCGGGGTCGAGGAGGATCGGATCGAAGGGGAGGACGAGGCCCGGATCCTCGATCGTGGTCACAGGGTTGGTGATCTCGGAGAGGCCGTTGAACTCGGTGTAGATGCCGGTGAGGGCGACGCGGTTGCCGACCTTGACCATCGGCGACTTGCCGGCGGTGAACACGAAGATGCCGTTCCACGGGTCGGTGGTGTCGTTCTGGATGTAGAAGCCGCGGGCGGTGCC
>JAYUXQ010000356.1:0-4900 GCA_043752905.1 Nannocystis sp.
GCCGATCACGTCGGTGGCGTCGCGCGGGTGATCGCCGGCTCGGATGGCATCGCCGGAAACGCCGACGACATCGAGGTCGAGGCGTTCTGGGATCGCGGCTTCGCGGGCGCGCCGAGCACGGACGCGGTCGCGGCCTACCGTGAGGTCGCGGGAGATCGTCGTCGCCAGGCGGCGCCCGGGGATCGCTGGGAGGTACCCGGCCTGGCGATCGAGCTGGTCGACACGGGTGCGCCGGAGATCGCCGCGGAGAACTCCCGGGGGCTCGCGCTCTGCGTCGTGGTCGGGGAGCTTCGGGTACTGGCGCCGGGCGATCTGCCGGCTGCGCAAGCTGCGGTGTCGGCCGCGGATTGTGGAACTGTCGATCTCTTGTGGGCTGCGCACCACGGCAGCGCCGACGGGACGTCGAAGGCGGTGCTCGCCGCGGCCGATCCCGCGCTGGTCATCATTTCTGCTGGCCGAGACAACCCGTACTGCCACCCCGCCGCGGTCACCCTGGCCCGCCTGCGAGGGCAGGCGGTGTGGATGACGGGCCTCGCCGGCGCAGGCCCGCTGGGGGCTTGCCCGCCGCTGGCAACGTCGTTCGCGGCGGAGCATCGCGTGGTTTCGGGCGATCTGTGGCTTGCCGCGGGAGTCTGAGTTTCCGCGTTGCGTCACCGGGATTGGCGATGCTGCTCGCCCCCGGGTGGCCGCTCGCGCATACGCTGTTACACTGCGACGCCAGTGCGGCCCCCCCGTTCACGCGCTCTTTTCGGCCTCGCGCTCCTTGTTCTGTCCTCTGCCTGTGGTGGGTGGCGTGGTCATGGCGACACGTACTACCGGCGATGGGAGCGCGGCAAGATCAAGCACGAGGCGACCTACAGCTTCGGCATACCCGGCGACGGCTGGAAGCCGCTCGACCAGAAGGGCACGCAGGTCACCTGGTTCAACGCCGACCTCGACGCCGCGATCCTGCTCGATAGCCAGTGCGAGTCGCATGGCGACAGCACGCTCGAGCAGTTCACCGATCATCTGCGCATCGACTTCCGTCACTGGGAGCTCAAGTCGCAGGAGCCGGTGCAACTGGTCGGGCGCGACGCGCTGCACACGATCGTCGTCGCCTCGATCGACGGCGGCGAGCAGACGCAGCTAGAGCTCTACGTGACCAAGAAGAACGGCTGCCTGTTCGATCTCGAGTACATCGCGCCGCCCGCGAGCTTCGAGCGCGGTCGAGCCGCCTTCGCCCGGGTCGTCGCCGGCTTCCAGTTCCCCATCTCCGGTTAGGTTCCTGTGCGCGCGATCGTCGAATATCTCGGCAAGGGTGTGAACGACGGCCTCTCGTGGGCCGGCGGCATGGCCGTGATGTTCATCCAGGCGGTGATGTCCGGCCTTCGCCGGCCGTTCGGCATCTACGACATCTTCTATCAGATCGTCGCGCTCGGCGTCCGCAGCATGCCGCTGGCGACCTTGATGGGCATCTTCGTCGGCATGGCGCTGACGTGGCAGTTCGGCGAGGCGCTGATGAGCTTCGGGGCCAAGAACGCGGTCGGGTCGGCGGCCGCGCTGGCGCTGGTGCGCGAGCTGGTGCCGACGATCATGGCGCTGACGGTCGGCGCCAAGATCGCGACCGGCATGACGGCCGAGCTCGGCTCGATGAAGGTCTCGGAGCAGATCGACGCGATCGCGTCGCTCGGCGCCGACCCGGTCAAGAAGTTGATCTGGCCGCGCTTGGCCGCGGCGACGATCGCCTTGCCGCTGTTGTGCGTGTACGGCAACGTGCTCGCGCTCGGCGGCGGCGCGCTGATCGCCGACAACATCTTCGACGTCCCCGCGGGCTACTTCTACGAGACCTACGTCGACGAGCTGTACCCGATGGACTACATCTCCGGTCTTGTGAAGGCGACGACCTTCGGCATGTTGACCGGCATCATCGGCTGCTATCAGGGCTTTCAGACCAAGTTCGGCACCGAGGCGGTCGGCATCTCGACCACCAACACCGTCGTTGCGACCTCGGTCACCATCATCATCATGGACTTCGTCCTCACGATGATCTTCCTCCCGGTGAGCTAAGCAGCGGCGATTATGGGGACCGTCTTCGAACTCAGGAACCTCTTCAAGGCGTTCGGCGAGAACGTCATCTACGAGGACATGAACCTCGAGATCGAGGAGGGCGAGACCTTCTCGATCATCGGCGGCTCGGGCATGGGCAAGAGCGTGTGCCTCAAGCTCATGATCGGGCTGCTGCCGTACGAGGCCGGGCACGTGCTGTTCAAGGGGCAAGAGGTCGGCGAGATGGACCGCGACCAGCTGCGCGAGCTGCGGCGGCACGTGTCGATGGTGTTCCAGGGTGGCGCCTTGTTTGACTCCATGACCGTGCTCGAGAACGTCACGTACGCGCTGCGCGAGCACACCAAGATGTCCGACGAGGAGATGTTGGAGCGCGCGAAGGAGTGCCTGGACATGGTGGGTCTCGGTTACGACCGCGACATCATGTATCGCTTCCCGGCCGGCCTCAGCGGTGGCATGCGCAAGCGGGCGGCGCTGGCGCGATCGATCGCCATCAAGCCCGAGGTTATCCTGTACGACGAGCCGACGACCGGCCTCGACCCCGCCAACATCAATCGCATCGGTGAGATGATCAAGAAGCTGCAACGGGAGCTCAAGGTGACCAGCATCGTCGTGACCCACGACATGCCGATCGCGTTCGAGTGCTCCGACCGGGTCGCGATGTTGTGGGACAAGAAGTTCCCGTTCCTCGGCACGGCGGAGGAGATGAAGAACAGCGAGATCCCCGATGTCCGCGACTTCGTCAGCGGGAAGTTCTACGAGGACAAGGACGATTGACCGGAGGAACCCATGCGCAAGAATGAAGCCCGCCTCAACCTGATCGTCGGCTCCTTCGTGCTCGGCATGGGGGTCTTGCTCGTGCTGTCGGTGTTCGTGATCGGTCAGGGAAAGGGGACGTGGAAGGCGAAGGCAGCGATCGCCGCCGACTTCCGCCAGGTCTCCGGCCTCAAAAAGGGCAGCCCGGTGCAGCTCGAGGGCATCGAGATCGGTGTGGTCCAGGACCGCGAGTTCGTCGAGATCGAGTACGCGTGTAACGCCTTGACGGAGGACCGCGGTCGCTTCGGCCAGGGTCGTACGGACGACTGCGATCGCACGATGTTTTGCGCGCCCGAGGGCAAGTGCGCGGAGCTCGAGGCGTACTCCTTCAACAAGGACCTGCACCCGCCGTGCGAGGAGGACGCCCAGTGCCGCGAGGACGAGGTCTGCGTGACCGCGGACTTTCGCCGGCGTTACCGTCGCGTCAGCTGGACCGGCAACACGGGCGTGTGTGACGGCTACACGACCAACCACAAGCGCATCCGCGTGACGCTCTCGGTGTTCGAGGACAGCCTCGTGCACATCCGCGACGACAGCCGCGCGACAGTCTCGCAAAACGGCCTGCTCGGTGACCAGCTGGTCCAGATCTCGGTCGGCCGCGGCGCGCAGATCCAGCCGGGCGGACGGATCCAGACCACGCCGGCGCTGCTCGAGGAGCTCGACAACGTGAAGGAGCGTCTCGATGGCGTGTTCGGCAAGGTCGAGGAGACGATCGGCGGCATCGCGGAGCTGGCCTCGGCGATGGGCGACGAGAAGACGGTGCGCAACATCCAGGGCCTGGTCGCCAACATCAACGAGGTGTCGCGCCAGATCGCGGAGGGCAAGGGTCTTGTCGGCGCGCTGCTCAACGACGAGAGCTACGTCAAGGACTTCGGCTCGACGCTCCGCAGCGTGCGCGACACGGCCTCGGGCCTCAACGGCTTCGTGTCGAAGGCGCGCAGCAGCATGACGAAGATCGACGACAACTTGCAGCCGCTGGTCGACGACGGCCGAAAGGTGATGAACGACATCGGCGCGGTGCTCAAGGACGTCAAGGACCCGAACAACAAGAGCCTGGTCGCCAAGTTGCTGTACGACGACAAGGGCACGATGGTGAAGGACCTCGAGGAGACCCTCGACAACGTGTCGCGCGTGGTCTCCACGATCGAGAAGGGTGACGGCACCCTCGGCAAGCTGCTCAAGGACCCGAAGGCCTACGACGACCTCGTGAAGATCCTCGGCAACATCGAGCGCAATAACACGATCAAGCGGCTGGTCCGCTTCGTCGGCGAGCAAGACGAGGCCGCCAGCTCGGCCGCCGCGGCCGCCAAGGTGAAGGGCAACTGAGCCGCGGGCTCCGGGCCTGGCCGGAGTCCTGTTACACCATCCCCGTCGCTTTCGGGCCCATCGCCATGCTGGCTGCGGGCCCGGGTCGTTCGGTGCATCTCTCTTTTGAATTGTCCCCACTGCCGCGGGTGCTTCGGTGCATCGGCAATCTCGTGCGCTTGAGTCGACGGCGTCCTTTATGCTCTTCTTCGCGCATGCCGGACACCCTCCCGACCGTCCTGTTCCCGGATCGTGCTGCGTTCGCCAGCTGGCTCGCCATGCACCATGCGGGGTCCCCCGGGCTGTGGCTGCAGCTCGGCAAGAAGGGCGCGAGCGTGCGATCGCCGAGCTACGCCGAGGCCGTCGAGGTGGCGCTCGCGTGGGGCTGGATCGACAGTCAGAAGCGGTCGCACGATGCACAGAGCTGGCTGCAGCGCTTCACGCCGCGGGGCGCCCGGAGCCTGTGGTCGAAGATCAACCGCGAGAAGGTGGAGGCAATGATCGCGCGCGGCGAGATGTTTGCCCCGGGGCTCGCCGAGGTCGAGCGCGCCCGGGCTGACGGGCGCTGGGAGGCCGCCTACGCGGGCGCCAGCCAGATCGAGGTGCCCGAAGAATTCGCCAGGGCTCTGGCGAAGAACCGCACTGCCAGCGCGGCCTTCGAGGCCCTCGACGGCGCCAACCGCTACGCGATGCTGTTTCGCCTGCACAACGCGAAAAAGCCGGAGACCCGCACCCG
>JAYUXQ010000357.1:0-1904 GCA_043752905.1 Nannocystis sp.
CTTCGGCATCGTCGGCCACTACCGTTCGGCGGGCTTGCTCGCGATGTGGGCCCGCCTGCGCGGCTACCCCGACTTCCACCTCGACCACATGCGCCAGCAGCTGTGCCGCACCAGCGACCCGTGGACCGGCGGGCGCCTGATGACCGCGCACTTCAACGACATGCGCTACAACATGCTGCCGGTCCAGAGTGCGCTCGGCATGCAGCTCGGTAAGGCGGTCGGCTACGCGTTCGGCCTGCGCCGCCAAGGCTACCAGGACGGCCTGGTCGTCGCCGTCATCGGCGACGGCACCACCGCCGAGAGCGACCTCCACGAGGGCATGACCGGCGCGTCGATCCTCGAGCTGCCGGTGCTGCTCTACGTCACGGACAACAACATCGCGATCTCGGTCACCCCGGAGGACGGTCGCGGCATCAAGGACTTCGAGGCCTACGCGCGCGCGTTTGGCTTCGCGTTCTTCGAGTGCGACGGCAACGACTTCCTCCAGTGCTACGACACCACCCGCAAGGCCGCGGGCTACTGCATCGGCCAGCAAAAGCCCGCGCTGGTGTGGGTCAAGAACCTCTCGCGCCTCAACAACCACTCGTCGGCGGCGGACTTCACCTTCGACTTCGACAGCTACGACCCGCTGCTCGACTTCGGCAAGGCGCTGGTCGAGTGCGGCGTCGTCGGCCCGGACGACATCTTGCGCGCCAACGGTCTGCTCGAGGGCAAGGACTACTTTCGCCGCCACGACTTCGGCGCGCTGGCAAAGGTCGCGGACGACCACGTCGTCGAGACCATGAAGATCTGCGAGACGGAGGTCGAGCCGACCTACGAGTCGATCTTCGAGCATATCCGGGCCCCCTTCGCGGTGGTCGCCGAGCCGCCGGTCGAGGGCCGCCAGACCGCCATTTCGCTCAACGGCGCGATCCGTGCCGGCATGCAGTCGATCCTGCGCAATAATCCCATGACCTGGCTCTACGGACAGGATGTCGGCAAAAAGGGCGGCGTGATGGTCGCCACCAAGGGCCTGTACGAGCGCTTCCCGGAGCAGGTCCGCGACGCGCCGATCAACGAGCCCCTGATCATCGGATCCGCCTTCGGCTTCGCGCTGCACCCCGGCGCCACCGCGATCCCGGAGATCCAGTTCTCCGACTACAGCCTCAACTGCCTGCACTGGCTGGTCCTGCTCGGGAATCAGCTGTGGCAGTCCAACGGCCGCGTCAACGTCAACGTGATCCTGCGGCTGCCCGTCGAGCCCCTGCACGGCGGCTCGGTCTATCACTCGATGTGCATGGAGGGCTTTTACGGGGCGATCCCCGGCCTGACGATCATCGCGCCGACCACCTCGCGCGACGTCTACGGCATGCTGCGATCCGCCGCCGACTACTCGGGCCCGGTCGTCATCTTCGAGTCGAAGGGCCTTTATCGCATGACGCTGGGCGACGCGTTCCCCAACGAGCCGACCGACCCCAAGGAGATCGCGGCGCTCAAGCGCGCGATCGGCTTTGGCGGCCACATCCCCGACCTCCCCGAGGACTTTCGCATCCCGCTCGGCAAGGCGGCGCTGCGCCGCGCCGGCACGGCCATCACGATCGTCACCTGGGGCCGCTGCACCCTGTACTGCAACGAGGCCGTCGCCCGCCTCGTGCAGGAGGGCGTCGACTGCGAGCTGATCGACATGCGCACGATCGTCCCGCCCGACATGGACGCCGTGCTCGCCAGCGTGCGCAAGACCGGCCGCCTGTTGGTGGTCCACGAGGACCGCGTGTTCTCCTCGCTCGGCCGCGAGATCCAGGGCGCCGTGCACGAGGCCATGCGCGGCGAGCACGTGCTCTCGCGCGTGCTCGGCCAGGACCCGGTGCCCGGCATCCCCTCACCGGTCCACGTCGAGGAGCAGATCGTCGTCAGCCCGGAGAAGG
>JAYUXQ010000358.1:0-1903 GCA_043752905.1 Nannocystis sp.
TCCGCACGCCCGCGAGCAAGCCGCCACGCGTCGACGGCCCGTACATCGGCGGTACGATCGCCGCCGGCGGCAGCTTCGTTCGCGTCAACAACTTCGAGACCCCGGACCCGATGTCCGGCACCACGGCGGGCCTGCGCTTCGGTCAGGCGATCTACCCCTGGATGACGATCGGCCTCGCGATCACCGGCAGCTTCGCCAAACGCTTCGCCGAGCCGAGCCAGCGACTGCTACAGGGCGCCGTGCTCGTCGACTTCGGCTTCCTGCCCGTGCCGCGGATCCCCCTCTCGCTGCACGTCGGCTTCGGCGCCGGCGGCGGAGCGGTGCGTGAGGCCGGTCGACCGGCGCGCAGCGGCTTCGGCGGGGCCGTGTTCACCGGCGCCGTGCGCTACGAGATCTTCCCGCTCGCCGCCCGCAAGCGTCCGCGTCGCGGGGGCGGCTTCTCGCTCGGCCCGGAGCTCGGCTGGCTCGGCTTCACCCCGGCCGCGAAGGGCCGACCGATGTCCAACACCGTCTACATCGGCCTGTTCCTCGGCTTCTACTTCGGGTCCTGAGGGCCCGAGCACCTGTCCCGAGGGACAGCTACTTCTTCGCCCGGCGCACGATCGTGATCGCCTCGAGCAACTCCGGCTCGCGCGGCTTGTCGCCGTCCGCCCGGGGCACCAGCGCGATGTCGTCGGCGAGGCGCGTGCCATCATCGTCGCAGCGCCCGAACACCGCGTGGAGCCCATCGAGGTGCGGGGTCGGGTTGAGCGTGATGAAGAACTGCGCCGACCCGGTGTTGGGCCCCTTGTTCGCCATGCTCAGGATCCCCGCGCCCTCGTGGATCAGGTCCGGGCGGATCTCGTCCTCGATCACGTAGCCCGGGTTGCCGGTGCCCGTCGCCGAGGGATCTCCACCCTGGATCATGAAGCCGGGGATCACGCGATGGAAGGTCGTGTTGTTGTAGTAGGGCCGCTTCACCCAGCTGTCGCTGGCCTTGTCGTAGACCGGCCGCAGACCCCGTGCCAGCCCGACGAAGTTGGCCACCGTGCCCGGCACCTTGTCGGCGAACAGCTCGCACTCGATGACGCCGCGCGGCGTCTTGAGCTGGGCCCACAGCGCGTCGCCCTGCCCGGCCAGGCCCGCGAGCGCCTCCTCGAGCGTGAAGTCGCTGGCCTCCGGGTCGCCCTGGGCCGCGTTGTAGGCCCGCAGCTGGGCCGCGTTCATGCCGCGCGGGGCCTCCTCACCCTTCGTGAAGGTCGTCGTCGACACCTCGCCCTCGCCCTCGCCGGCCGCGCTCGCCGGCCGCGCCGGGACCCCGGCGCGCACGGCCGCCTTGCGGGCCGCCGCGCTCGCCTCGGCCGCCGCGATCTCCTCCGGAAGCGGAGGCGGGGCGACGAATATGCAGCCGCTCGGACCCATGCAGCCGCCGATCCCCATCAAAGCGAGACCCAAAGCGCGGCCCAGACCCGTCCTGGCGCCCCCTGGCAGGGCGTGGACGGGGTAAGAAGACGGCGGCGCAGGCGTGCGAAACATCGTGGCGGTCCGGAGCAGAAGCGGGAGGGTGTACCGTCGCGCGCGGCTTGACAAGGGGCGGGCCACAGGGCCATAAGCCCTCCTCCTACCGAAACTTCGAGAAGCGAGCAGACGTGGCGAACCACAAGCAGGCAGAGAAGCGCAATCGTCAACGGCTCAAGCGCCGCACCCGGAACTTGATGCACCTGTCGACCATGCGTACGTACATGAAGCGCGTGCGCAAGTCCCTCGACGGCAAAGACAGCGAGGGCACCCAGACCGCCCTCCCCGATGCCATCCAGGCGATCAGCAAGGCGGCCTCCAAGGGCGTCATCCACCGCAACACCGCCTCGCGGTACATCTCCCGCCTGACCCTGGCGGCCAACAAGGCCAAGGCGACCTGATCGCC
>JAYUXQ010000359.1:0-1902 GCA_043752905.1 Nannocystis sp.
GCGGCGGAGCTACGCACGACCCAGGATCGGGAGGTGCGCGAGGCCGGGGCGGCCGCTCGCGGGGAGGGCCGCCTTGCCCTTGCGGCGGGCCCAGGCGGCCTCGTCGCCGAACTTGAGCTCACGGCGGGAGGGGGGCGCCTCGGCGAAGGCGCGGACCCAGTCGGCGTAGCGGGCGCCAGCGTGCACGGCCTGGATGGCGGCGTGCCCGGCCTCCGGGCCCCCCTGGGCCAGGAAATACTCGATGTGGGCCCAGCGAGGCGACTGCGGCCGGGTCTCGACCTTGCCGCGCAGACCCTCGCGGATCCTTCGCAGGCGCTCCTCGGCGGGCTTGACCCCCATGAAGGGCTGGCCATCGAGGGGAGTGTTGCGCTTGGCGACGAAGGTCGAGAAGGTGAGGACGAGGCGCTGGATCTTGGCGATCTCGAGAGCGAAACGCACGAGCTCGTCGGCGTCGGCGTCGGTCTCGCCGGGCGCGCCCATCATCTCGTAGATCTTCATGCGGTGAAAGCCGTGGTCCTTGATCTGCTGGGCGGCCTTGA
Source organism: Nannocystis sp. (assembly GCA_043752905.1). GTDB lineage: Bacteria > Myxococcota_A > Polyangia > Nannocystales > Nannocystaceae > Nannocystis. The sequence continues at coordinate 540 of JAYUXQ010000359.1, forward strand.
GGAGGTGCTCCTCCTTGATCTTGCGCTGGAGGATCAGGCGCATGCGCTCGCTGATGCCGTCCGAGGCGACGGTGATCGTTCGGTGGCCGCTGCGCTGCATGTCGTGCAAAAAGCGTGGGGTCAGGCGATCGGCGCGCAGGCTCGAGATGCTGACGCTGCGGCCGCTGTCGACCAGCGCGGCGACGAGGTCCTCGAGCTCGGGATGATCAGTGACGGCGGCGCCGACGAGGCCGACCTTGCGCGCGGCGTCCGGCACGAGCCCGAGCGGCGTCGCCATCGGTAGCAAACGCATGCCTCCGTTAGTAGAGACGCGCATGACGCAGAAGGAGCACTTGCGCGAGCAGCCGCGCTCGGGTTCGACGAGGAACATGTCGGCGAGCTCGGTGTCCGGCGTCAGGATCACGGATCGGGCCGGGAGGCGCTCCAGCGGGGCCTTGGCGGGGTCGGGCAGGGCCGACCACAGGCCGGGCTCGACCTCGCCGAGGCACGCGTGCTCGAGGGCGGCGGCGGCCGTGATGGCAGCCTGGCGACCGCGGGTCTGCAAGATGGCGTCGAGCGCGGCGGGTAACAGCTCCTCGCACTCGCCGGCGAGCAGCACGTCGATGAAGGGCAGCAAGATGCTGGGGTTCGAGAAGGTGAGCGGACCACCGGCGATGACGATCGGGTCGTGCTCGCGGCGGTCCGCGGCCAATAGCGGGATGCCGGCGCCCTCGAGCAGACGAATGACGCCGGCGATCTCGAGCTCGTAGGCCATCGAGAGGCCGACGACGCGGTAACTCGACAGCGGGCGCTCGGCCTCGTAGGTGAGGATCGGGCGTCGCGGCTGCGGCCACGGCAGCGCCATCGGCTCCCACGCGTCGGGCAGGAAGGCCCGGTGCGCGCCGATGCCGAGCTCGTGCAGGATCCGGTAGAGGGTCTGGAAGCCGAGGCTCGACATGCCGGCGCGGTACGGGCTCGGGTAGGCGAGCGCGACCTCGGAGGGCCGGCCCTGGCCGAGCGTGCCGATCTCGCGGGACAGGCGATCACGAATGAGAGAGCGCTCGTCGTCCGGCGGGGAGCCGCCGCGGTCATGACCGCGGGTGCTCTGTTTCCGGGGACTGCGAGCGCTCGAGGGAGCTGCAGAACGCATCAGGTCAGAAGCGTAGCGCGAACGAGCCCGCCGCGCCGCCGCCGGGCAGGGGTGCAGCGCTGACGCCGACCAGCTCGACGCCGTGACCGGGCTTACGGGCGTAGAAGCCCTTGCTCTTCTTCTTGTTGCCGCGGTCGATGATGATCATCACGATGCCGCCGACGAACAAGGCGCCGCCGATGCCGAGGAGCAGCGGGGTGACGGTGTTGAGGGTCTTGAGGGACTTGATGTCAC
>JAYUXQ010000360.1:0-1900 GCA_043752905.1 Nannocystis sp.
TGCGTGCAGCAGTGAGGATATGGGCGGGCGCGACGGCGGTCCTCGGCGGCGGCCTCTTCGGGGTGTGGGCAGTACAGGCGGGCGTCCTGGGGCGGCCACAGGCGCCAGTCGTCGGTGCCGTGGAACTCGGCGAGGGTGTTGACGAGGGCGTCGCGCTCGAGCCAGCCGGCGTGCTCGCGCTGGAATTCGGCGAAGTCGGCGATCAGGGTGGCGACGGCGGCGCGTATGTCGGGGCGCAGGGTGGCGAGGGAATCGCGGCGAGCGACGAAGCCGGCGTATGCCTCGTCGAGGGCGTCCATCATCGCGGTGTAGACCTGGCGATGCGCGACGCGAGGCGGGCGACGAACTCGATGAACTCGCGGCCGCCGCGGGTGTAGGGCGAGCCGCGGCCGGTATCTTCACCGGGCGTGCCGGGGAAGCTCGGGTCGTGGATCGAGAGCACGAGGTTGCGCTTGTGTAACAAGCTCAGGGCACGCGCAACGATCGTGGCCTCGAGCATGGGGCGGGATCTTTGCGGTGCGGTGCGCCGGGTGTCAAGCGCGGCTCAGGGCAGGCCGTGGCCCTTCACCTTGAGGCGGATGCGATAGACCTTCGCCTGGGCGGTGATGAACAGGGACATTCCATCGGGGTCGCCGAAGGTGCAGTTGGTGGCCTGCTCCGGGACCATGATCGTGCCGAGCAACGCAGCTTGCGACGTGACGACGCGGACGCCACCGCCGCCGGTGACGAAGAGGTCGCCGAACACGTCGACGGCCATGCCGTCGGGGTCGCCGGTGAGGTCGCTGGTGAGGTCGATGAAGACGGCGCCGCCGCTGGTCTGACCGTCCGGGGCGACGGCGAAGCTGCGCACGTGCTCCTTGGCGGTGTCGGCGACGTAGAGGGTGGTCTCGTCGGGCGAGAGGGCGATGCCGTTGGGGCGATCGAAGTCGTCGGCGATCAGCGAGAGGGCGCCCCCTGGGTCGATGCGGAACACGCCGTTGAAGGCGAGCTCCTTCTGGTTCTGCTGGATGCCGTAGGGCGGGTCGGTGAAGTAGATCGTGCCGTCCGAGCGGAGGATGAGGTCGTTGGGGCTGTTGAGCTTCAAACCCTCGAAGGTGTCGACGATCGTCTGCGCGTCCTCGCCGAGTACGCGGCGGGAGATCCTCCGGTTGCCGTGCTCGCTAGCGAGCAGGCGGCCCATGGCGTCGAACTCGAGGCCGTTGGAGTTGCCGCTGGGGGTGATGAAGGGCGCTGAGGGGCCGCCCTCGACCCACTTGAAGATCGTGTTCGCGGGGATGTCGCTGTACAGCAGGTAGCCCTCGAGGCTCCACACCGGGCCCTCGGTGAACATGTGGCCGTCGGCGATCATCTCCAGCTCGCCGTCGAGGATGTCGTCGAGGCTGGCGGGCGGGTCGACCGCGCCGGTGCTCATGCCGGAGGTGGTGGTGTCGTCGGTGGTCGTGGTGGACGGTAGATCGGTGGTGGATTCACTGGTGGTGGCCGTGGTGGTCGATCCGGTGGATGTTGGGGAGGTCGAGGTCGGGGTTTGCGTGGTGCCGGTGCCGGGGGTCGTGGTGGTGGGTTCGCCGGTGCCGGTGCCGGGCTCGCCGGTGCCGGTCTCGGTGGTGTCGGAGGGGGAGCCGCCACAGGCGACGAGCAAAACGGAGGCCAGCCAGATCTTGCGTGAGGACATGTCGCCGTTTAACATGCAGCGGGCGGGCGGGCCACGACCCGGAGATCTTGTATGGGCGACGGCGCGCGGGCGTTTGGGTTGCCCATCGGCGATGAGCGGCCAGACTTGCGGCCATGTCACGCCTGACCGTGGTGTCGAACCGTCTGCCCGTGACCGTGAGCGCGGCGCACGGGACCGCAGTGGTGACGCCCAGCATGGGCGGGCTGGCGACGGGGCTCAAGGGGCCGT
>JAYUXQ010000361.1:0-11882 GCA_043752905.1 Nannocystis sp.
AGACCCGCCGAGTTCGCCGAGCTCGCCGACATTGCGAAGATCCGCGACCTCGGCAAGCGCGTGCACACGGCCCTACGCGCGCCCGGCCGCGCTGGCGACTTCCTGCGCAAGGTCTACCTGCCGCTGTTCAACTACGCCGCGCACCGCACCGGCGTCATCTCCGACACCCCGAAGCAGATCGACGACGCCATGTGCTGGGGCTACGGCTGGCAGCTCGGCCCCTTCGCGCTCATGGACGCCGCTGGCGTCGCCTGGTGCGCCGAGCAGCTCCAGGCCATGGGCATCGCGCCCGCGCCCGCCATCACGACGCTCCTCGCCGATCAGGGCCCCGAGGCGCGCTGGTACGCCGGCAGCGTCTCCGCCCCGACCGTCTACGTGCCCGGCGCAGGCGCCAAACCGGTCCCCACCCCCGCCGGCGTGCTCGTGCTCGCCGCCGAGAAGGACCGCCGCGGCGAGCTGCACAGCAACGCCACCGCCAGCCTGATCGACATCGGCGACGGCATCGCCTGCCTCGAGTTCCGCGGCAAGATGAACGTGCTCGACGACGGCGCCGTCACCATGTTGCAGGCGGCCATCCCGACGCTCGCGCGCATCGGCGGCTTTCGTGGCCTCGTCATCGGTAATCAGGGCGACAACTTCTGCGCCGGCGCCGACCTGCGCACGATCCTCAAGGCCGCGAAGGGTCAGGACTTCGCTACCCTCGAGCGCGCCGTCGCCACCCTGCAAAACGCCCTGATGGACCTGCGTCACGGCGACCTCCCGGTCGTCGTCGCCCCGCACGGCATGACCCTCGGCGGCGGCGTCGAGGTCACCCTGCACGGCGACGCCGTCGTCGCCAACAGCGAGCTGTACATGGGCCTCGTCGAGATCGGCGTCGGTCTGCTCCCGGCCGGCGGCGGCCTCAAGGAGATGTGCCGCCGCGCCTCCGAGTGGGCCGCGCAGTCCCCCGAGCCCGACCCTTACCCGCTGATCCGTCGCGCCTTCGAGAACGCCGCCGCCGGCAAGGTCAGCACCTCCGCCCACGAGGCGCGCGCGCTCGGCTTCCTTCGCCCCGACGACACCGTCGTGTTCCACCGCGCCCGCGTGCTCGCCGAGGCCAAGCGCCGCGCGATCGGCCTCGCCGAGGCCGGCTACGTCCCGCCCGATCGCAACGCCGCGATCACCCTCGTGCAACCTGGCCGCGGGGCCAGCTTGCTCATGGGCGCGCAGATGTTCTTCTGGGGCGGCTATGCCTCCGCCCACGACCAGAAGATCGCCCAGAAGATCGCCCACGTGCTGTCTGGTGGCATGACCGGCCAGACCACCGCCACCGCCCAGCAGCTCCTCGACCTCGAGCGCGAGGCGTTTTGCAGCCTCGCCGGCGAGGCGGCCACCGTCGCTCGCATCCAGAACATGCTCGACACCGGCAAGCCCCTGCGCAACTGACCCTCGAACCACGGAAAACCCATGACCACGCTTCAAGACGCCGTAATCGTCGCCTCCCGCCGCAGCGCGGTCGGGCGCGCCATCAAGGGCACGCTGCGCAACACTCGTCCCGATGACTTCGCCGCCCAGGTCATCCGCGGGCTGCTCGCCGACCTCCCCGGTCTCCCGCTCGACCTCATCGATGACGTCGCGCTCGGCTGCGCCATGCCCGAGGCCGAGCAGGGCCTCAACGTCGCCCGCATCATCGCGCTGCGGGCCGGCCTGCCGAACACCAGCTCCGCCCAGACGATCAACCGCTTCTGCGCCTCGGGCTTGCAGGCGATCGCCACCTGCGCCGAGCGCATCCGCGTCGGTGCGATCGAGGCCGCGATCGCTGGCGGCGTCGAGTCGATGAGCATGGTGCCGATGGGCGGCAACAAGGCCGTCCTCAACCCCATCATCGTCTCCGAGCAGCCCGAGATCTACATCTCCATGGGCCTCACCGCCGAGAACGTCGCGCGCAAGTTCGAGGTCTCGCGCGCCGACCAGGACGCCTTCGCCCTCGCCTCGCACATCAAGGCCGTCGCTGCGATCAAGGCCGGGCGGTTCACGGGCGAGATCGTGCCAGTGACCACCGCAGAGGGCACCACCTTCGCCGTCGACGAGGGCCCGCGCGCCGACACCACGCAGGACGCCCTCGCCCAGCTGCGTCCGGTGTTTCACGCCCAGGGCAGCGTCACCCCCGGCAACTCGTCGCCGATCAACGACGGGGCCGCCGCGAGTGTCGTGATGTCGGCCGCCCGCGCCGAGGCGCTCGGCCTCAAGCCGCTCGCGCGCTTCGTCGGATTCGCCGTCGCCGGGGTCGCCCCGGAGATCATGGGCATCGGTCCCATCTTTGCGATCCCCAAGGTCCTCGCGCAGACCGGCCTCACGCTCGCGGACATCGACCTCATCGAGCTCAACGAGGCGTTCGCCAGCCAGTCGCTCGCCGTCATCCGCAAGCTTGGCCTCGACCAGGACCGCGTCAACGTCAACGGCGGCGCGATCGCCATGGGCCACCCACTCGGCTGCACCGGCGCCAAGCTGACCGCCACCCTCATCGCCGAGATGCACCGCCGCGGCTCGCGGTACGGCATGGTCAGCATGTGCATCGGCGGGGGCATGGGCGCCGCCGGTATTTTCGAGCGCATGTAATAGCGACCTGTCCGTTCGGGCATGGCCCTCGGGCCCGGTCACTCTCCACCCGCGCGGCGCGGATCCTCGAGCAGGGTTCGCGCCGTTCGGCGCATGCAGAGCCCTGCGCGACGGTCCGGCCGCCTGGCGGGGCGCGGCGCCGCCTGCGTCGGTGCGCGTGTGCGATCGGGAAAGTGACAGTCATCGCGCACCCGCATGGCCCCCGGGACATGTGCCTCATTGCCAAGAGACAGCGCCCCGATTGCCCTGAAACTGCCTTGTAATCGACAATCCACGATTGGGCGCGGGCATCCGGCCCCGCCGCGGGTCCACGAGGCCACGACGCCTCGCCCCCGGGACCGCGCGCCATCGACGACCTGGCGGATCCTCAAGGTCGCGCCAAAGTGCCACGCACGCGGTCGTAGCGGGCTCAAATCCGTTCTGCGGTCCGTCCTCGCGAACACTGGCACAAACACCGCGCGACAAATTTTGGTTTGACATCTCTCGCCGATCGCCGCATACAACCAAAGAGAGCCCGGCACCCCCCGGCCTCCCCCCCCAGGAACCTCCTGGCCTTTCGCTGGCCTTCTGCTGGCCTTCTGCCCGCCTTCTCTCCGCCCCTCCAGGCGGCCCCAGAAGCCCCTAAACGGCGCATTTCGCCGTGCAGGGTGTGCACGACTTCCATTCGTTGTTGAGGCGCAAAGCGGGCACGGAAGAGGAACCGTGCCCGCTTTTTTATTGGTTGCTCTGCGACCCCGCCCCGCCTGCCCCCGAGACCATGTCCCCGGGACCAGGTCCGGCCCCGGCACCCACCGCGCGAGAAATTTCGGCCCCCCGTGCAACGGCGCCCATACGGCTGCCGAACCCCAGCGCTGGAGGCCCTGCCATGTCCATTTCGCCCCACGCCCTCGCGTCGCTCATCTCGCTCCTGCCCCTCGCCACCGCCACCGCCTGCGCCATCGTCGACCCCGACGCCGCTCCCCGGCTCAGCCCGACCCTCGTCCTCACCTGCGAGCACCCCGACGCATGGTTCGAGGGCTTTTATCCTGGCCCCGACGGCGTCCTCGCTTACCCCGCCGCGCAGCCCCACCGCCCCGCCGCTCTCCACACCCAGCTCGCGCGCGCCGACTGGGACGGCCCCCGCGGCACCGCGGCCCAGACCGCCTGCGCCGATGTCTGCGTCGGCACGGCCGGCCCCGGCTTCTACCACCACTGCCCTGACGCCGGCTGGAACGTCGATGCCGACCTGACCCTCGCGCCAGCCCGCGTCGCGCTCGAGCACCCCGAGCATCCCGAGCATCCCGAGCATCCCGGCCACCCCGACCACCTCGACCCGGACGCCTGCTACCCCGACTCCACCTGCGCCGCCGCCTTCGCGGCGCCGATCGGCGCCCACTTGCGAGCCCCCGCCGCGCCGATGCCCACCGGCCGCGGCCAGGCCGACCACCTCGGCACCGACGAGTCCACCCTCGAGCTGCAACTCGCCGGAGCCCGCGTCGACCACCCCCTGCATGCCCTCGCCGAGTACAGCGCCGGCGAATGCGAGGATGACCGCTGCCTCTTCTACCTCGCCAACTTACAACTCGACGATCGCGGCGCCCGCAGCCGCGCCCGGCTCGACCTCGGCGTATCCGCCACCCTGCACGGCCTGCGCCTCGATCTCATGCAGCCCGCGCTCGCCGACTACACGCCCTCGACCGGCGCCATCCGCTTCCCGGCCGGCAGCCTCGACCTCCGGATCCGCCTCGCCATATCCGCGGGCGCCCTCGTGGAGCCCGGCGAGCGCGAGCTGCGAATGCGCAACCCCGTCGATCTACACGGTCGCTTCACCGCTGGCACATTCGAGCTCACCGGCGAGTTCCCGCTGGCCACCCTCGGCCAGGCCCGCCTCGCCCTCGACTTTCGCCCGCGCGCCCACCCCCCGGTGGCAGGCTTCGATCCCCCCACCCACCTGCACGGCGGCACCGACGGCCTGCTCCTCCCCCACGACCCGGCGGTCCCGAGCCCGCTGCACAGCGCTCACGACCCCGACGACGACCTCCGGGCCCTCCACTGGGTCGTCGATGGCGTCCCCGGCGTCGGCCACGTCCCGCCCGGCGAGCACGACGTCCAGCTGTGGGCCGTCGACGCCCGCGGCGCCCTCGCCCGCTCCCCGATGCGCACCGTCACGATCCTCGCCGCCCGCTGATCTCTCGCTTCGTGCACTGTCACTTCGCCTCGTGTCCAACCTCGCCAGCTCGCATGACCGGGGCGCGTCGCATGGGCCGGGGACGGGCGCGGGCGCGCCCCCTTGCCGGACCGGCCGACCCCGCTCACGCTTACCGCCATGACCGACCGGCCGCGCTTCTCCCCCGTCAGCTTCCTGTTTTGGCTCGCCGTCTCCTTCGCCCCGGGGGTCACCGGCTACGCCTTCAAGCCCGACGCCTGGTACCGCAAGCTCGTCAAGCCCGACTGGAACCCGCCCGACTGGGTGTTCGCGCCGGCCTGGCTGACCCTCTACATCCTGATCGGCATCGCGGTGTATCGCGTCGCCCGGCGCAGCGGGCACCCGGCCGTCCCCGCCGCGCTGACATGGTTCTTCATCCAGCTCGTGCTAAACGCGCTGTGGACCCCGCTGTTCTTCGGCCTGCACCGCCCGGACCTCGCGCTGATCTGCATCGTCGCCCTGTGGATCGCCATCGTCGGGACCATGCGGGCCTTCGCCCGCGTCACCCCGGCCTCCGCCGCGCTGCTCGTGCCCTACCTCGCCTGGGTCTCGTTCGCCACCGCCCTCAACGCCGCGATCTGGCACCTCAACCGCTAGCGTTGCGATCATCACGGGCATTGCGGCGCGACCACAGCAAATACACCGGCACGCCGCACAGCAAGATCGCCAGGTCGACCGCGAACACCAGCGGCTGCTGCACCGCGTAGCTGATCAACAGGAATAGCGAGGCCCCGAGGAACACCAGCGGCACCAGCGGATAGCCCCACGTGCGATACGGCCGCGGGCGATCCGGCTGCGCGCGTCGCAGCACGAACACCGCCGCGACCGAGAGCGCGTAAAACGGCCAGATCCCGATCACGAAGTGCTCTGCCAGCTCGGCGAAGCTGCGTATGGACACGAAGATCGCACCGAGCGCGACCGACATCATGATGCTACCCGTCGGTGTCCCGTAGCGCGGATGCACCCGAGCCAGCGCCTTGAAGAACAGACGGTCCTCGGCCATCGCGTAGAACACCCGCGGCCCCGTCATCATCGAGCCATTGAGCGTCCCGAACGTGCTGATCACCACCGCCGCGCAGACCAGCGTCACCCCGATCGGTCCGACCAGCGCCGCCGCGACATCGGCCGCGATCAACGGCGAGCCGACCATCTGCTCGAGCGGCACCACCTTGAGGTACACGAGGTTCACCCCGAGATAGAGCCCGACCACCGCGCCGGTCCCGAGCACGAACACCCGCGGCAGCGTGCGCTGCGGGTCACGCACCTCGCCGCTGACGAAGCCGACGTCACACCAGCCGTCGTAGGCCCACAGGATCGCCACCATGCCGAGCACGAAGGCCGGCGTCACCGACGTGTCCGCGGGCGGATGCACGGGGAGCGTGCCCGGCGTCAAGACCAGCCCGAGCGCGATCAAAACCAACAGCGCCGCGACCTTGAGCACCGTGCTCAGGTTCTGGATCACCGCCCCGAACTCGACCCCGCGCCGGTTCACCAGCCCGACCACCACGATCATAGCGATCGCCAGCGCCTGCGCGCGTGACAGCTCGAGGGGTCCCACCGCCACGATCGTCTCCCCGTGCGCCGCGCCGATCACCCGCCACGCATACTCCGACGACGTCACCGCGATCGCACCGTAGGCCGCGGGTCGCAGGATCAGCAGCTCGGCCCAGCCGAACAGGAACGCCGGCAGCGCCCCGAACGCCTCGCGCACGTACACGTAGATCCCGCCGCTGCGCGGGTACATGCTCGCCAGCTCGGCGAAGGTCAGCGCGCCTGCCAGCGCCACGACGCCGCCGACCACCCACGCCAGCGCGAAGGCCCACACCTCGTCGATGTGATAGGCGATCGTCGCCGGCGTCCGGAAGATCCCGCTGCCCACCGTCGAGCCGATCAGCACCGCGACCGTGCTCCACAGCCCGAGCTTGCGGGGCAGGCGCTCGCCCCAGGGGTCGGCCGCGGGCTGGCTCATCCGCCAGCGATACCGCATTTCTCGCCGCGCCCCAAGCGAAGCCCTCTGTTAGCCTGCCGCGCGTGGAGCACGAGGCCTGGATCGTCCCCTTGCGCCTGCGGCACCCGTTCGGCCTGTCCCGGGGGACAGCCAGCGAGCTACCGACCGTGCTCCTGCGCCTCGGCGGCCGCGGGCTCGGCGAGGCCGCCCCGGTCCGCTACCTCGGCCACGACGCCAGGGTGATCCGCGATCGTCTCTCCGCGATATGCGCCGGTCTCAAAGAACATGACCTCGAGGACAGGCCCCGCTGCGCCGCCCTCACGCGATCCCTGGCCCCTGATCTGGCTCCTGTGCGCGCCGCGATCGACATCGCCCTGTGGGACCTCGCCGCCCGCGCCAACGCGAGGACGCTACGCGCCGAGCTCACGGCCGCCCTCCCGATCGTCGCCGGGGCTGCTGGCGCGACCGAGACCGCCTTCACGATCGCCCTCGACAGCCTCGACGCGATGGCCGAGCGCGCCGCCGAGGCCAGCCACATGCCGCGCCTCAAGATCAAGCTCGGCAAGCACCCCGACTTCGACCGGGCCGCCGTGCGCCGGGTCAAGGCCGCGGCTCCGGGCGCCCACATCGTGGTCGACGCCAACGGCGGCTGGAGCCTCGCGCAGGCGCGGGAGCTGCTGCCCGAGCTGCGCGACCTCGGCGTCGAGATGGTCGAGCAGCCGCTGGCGCGCGGCCAGCTGCCGGCGCTCGCCGGGCTGCGCCGGACCAGCCCGCTCCCGATCTACGCCGACGAGGACGTCCAGGGCCCGGAGTCGCTGGCCGCGTTGCGGGGCTGCGTCGACGGCATCAACATCAAGCTGATGAAGTGCGGCGGGATCTCACCGGCGCTCGAGATGATCGCCATGGCCCGTGACGAGGGCTGGCGCATCCTGCTCGGCTGCATGATCGAGAGCCGCGTCGGCCTCGCGGCCGCGGCCGGCCTCGCGGCCCACGTCGACGAGCTCGACCTCGACGCGCACCTGCTCACCGCCGATGACCCCGTCCCTCCGGGCAGCGCCCACGTGCTCACAGCGGCGCCGCCCTCGGTCCCCGGCGCGGGCCTCGGTATTCCGCTGCGCTGGTGATCCCGAGTGGGGCCACGAACCCCCGCCGTGGCAGCGTCCTGCGCCTCGTTCGCGCGCGCCCCCGGGCGCAGGCCCTGCGCTGCCGCCCTCGGCCGTGGCGTGGCATACTCGCAAGTGCCCGTGAGTGCGGACGATCCCCAGCGGGTGCACGCACCGACGGCCCCCAACACCCTGGAGGCCGCGCACGACACGTGGTCCGAGACGCCGCCTGCCGAGCTGCTCGAGGACGGCGCGCCGCGTCGACTCGGTCGCTACGAGCTCCTGCGCAGGATCGGCGCCGGGGGCATGGGCGTCGTGTATGCCGCCCTCGATCGCGAGCGCGGCCGCCGGGTCGCGCTCAAGACCCTGCGCAAGCTCGAGCCCGGCAGCCTCTATCGGCTCAAGCACGAGTTCCGGGCCGCGGCGGGCGTCATCCACCATAACCTCGTCGCGCTCTACGAGCTGGTCTCCGACGCCGACCAGTGGTTCATCACCATGGAGTACGTCGCGGGCGTCAGCTTCGGCGACTATGTCCGTTCGGACATGTCCGAAAGGCCCGATGATACCGTGCATGCCGCGGGTGAGGGGCACCCTGCTGACCAGCACATCACCGAGGCCGACGCCCCGCCGCTGCGCGCCCCGGTGCTCGACACCGACCGCCTGCGCGACGCGCTCGCGCAGCTGGTCAGCGGCGTCAACGCCTTGCACGCCGCGGGTAAATTACACCGTGACCTCAAATCGTCGAACGTGCTGGTGACGCGCAGCGGCCGGCTGGTGATCCTCGACTTTGGCCTGATCAGCGACCGCGGCCCGGCGCCGATCGACGTCACCTTCGACGACGGCATCCTCGGCACGCCCGCGTACATGTCGCCCGAGCAGGCCGCCGGCCGGCCAGTGACCGCCGCGAGCGACTGGTACGCCGTCGGCGTCATGCTCTACGAGGCGCTCGCCGGTCGCCTGCCGTTCATCGGCACCACCCTCAAGATCCTCTCCGCCAAGCAGCAGCACGACCCGCTGCCGGTCCACGAGTTCGCGCCGGAGGCCCCCGACGACCTCGCCGAGCTGTGCATGGGCCTGCTGCGCCGCGACCCGAGCGCGCGCCTGACCGGCGCCGACCTCCTGCATCGCATCGCCGACGTCCCGCTGCTGCAGCGGCGCCTGATGTCGACCCCGAGCGACCACGTCCCCACGCTCGTGGGCCGCGAGGAGCTGCTCGCCGCCCTGCACGACGCGCACGAGGCCACCAGGGGCACCCCCGTGGTGGTGTATGTGCACGGCGGCTCGGGCACCGGCAAGACCGCGTTGATCGATCACTTCCTCGCCAGCCTGCGCCGCGGCGACATCGTCGTCCTGCACGGCCGCTGCTACGAGCGCGAGACGGTCCCCTACAAGGCCTTCGACAGCGTCGTCGACTCGATCACCCACTACCTGCGCCGACTCCCGCAGCTGGAAGCCGCCGCCCTGATGCCCAGGGACCTGCACGAGCTGACGCGCCTGTTCCCGGTGCTCGCGCGCGTGCAGCTGGTCGCCGACGCCCCGCAGCGCGCCTTCGACGGCCCCGACCAGCAAGAGGCCCGGCGCCGGGCGTTTCGCGGGCTCAAAGAATTGCTCGCGCGCATCGCCGACCGCAAGCCGCTCGTGCTGCGCGTCGCCGACCTCCAGTGGGGCGACGAGGACAGCGCCCGGCTGCTCGCCGAGCTGCTCGCCCCGCCCGACGCCCCCGCGATGCTCGTCATCGGCTCCTATCGCACCGAGGAGGCCGCCCAGTCGCCGATGCTGCGCGAGCTCCAGCGCCTGCACGAACGCCCAGGCGCCCGCGGCGACGTCCGCCACCTGTTCGTCCCGCCCCTGACGCAGCCGCAGGCCCGGCAGCTCGCGCTGCTGAGGATCGGCCGCGACGACGACGCCGCCGAGGCCGAGGCCGCCCGCATCGCCGTCGAGTCCGAGGGCAACCCGCTGTTCGTCGAGGAGCTGGTGCGCCACGCCGTCGTCTCGCGCCGCCTCGGCGACAACCGCGAGATCTCGATGGAGCAGCTGGTGCTCGCGCGCCTCGCCGGCCTGCCGGATCCGGCGCGGCGCCTGATCGAGGTCGTCGCCGTCGCCGGACGACCTGTCCCTCAGAACATGGCCTTTGCGACAGCCGGCCTCGGCCCCGAGGATCACAACGCGCTCGGGGTCCTGCGCGCCCAGCACCTCGTGCGGTCGCACGGGGCCCGCGACGCCGACACCGTCGAGTGCTACCACGACCGCGTCCGCGAGGCCGTGCTCGCGCAGGTCGACCCCGCCACGCTGCTCGCCCACCACCGCAACCTCGGCGAGGCCTTCGAGCGCGAGGGCGGCGACCCCGAGGTCACCGCCCACCACTTCCACGCCGCCGGCCTCAACCCTCGCGCGATCCGCCACGCCTGCCTCGCCGCCGAAAAAGCCGCCGCTGCCCTGGCCTTCAACCGCGCCGCCGAGCTCTACGGCCTCGCCCACGACTGGACCGACCCCGCCCAGGCGCCTGCGCGCCTCAACCTGCTCCATCAGCGGGCCGACGTGCTCGTGCTCGCCGGCCGCTGCGGCGAGGCGGCCCCGCTGTACCTCGAGGCCGCCGTCGGCGCGCCGCCGGCCCTCGCGCTCGAGCTGCGGCGCCAGGCGACCGAGCAGTACCTCGTCAGCGGCCGCATCGACGAGGGCGTCAAGCTCCTGCGTCCGGTGCTGACCGAGGTCGGCTTGCAGTATCCGCCGACCCCGAGCCGCGCCAACATGTCGATCATCACCCGCTCGACGCAGCTGAGCCTGCGCGGGATCGGGTTCCGTGCCACCCACGAGATCGACATCCCCGCGGAGGATCTGCTGCGCACCGACGTGTGCCTCTCCGCCGGCAAGGGCCTCGCCTTCGTCGACCCCGTGCGCGGCCACAGCTTCGCGCTGCGCGGTCTGCTACTCGCGTTACAGATCGGTGAGCCGCGTCGGGTCGCCCGCGGCCTCGCGCTCGTCGGCCTGATGATGATCTCCCGCGGCAGCGCCAGCTCCGTGTCGCGCGGGACCACCTTCATCAAGGAGGCGCGCAAGCTCGGTGACGCGACCGCCGACCCGTACCTCATCGCCCTCGCCGACATCATTTCGGGCGTCGCCCAGCTCGCGCTCGGCCACTGGCAGCACTCGCTCGACCTGCTCGACTCCGGCGTGCGCCTGCTTCACGAGCGCTGCGCCGGCGTCGCCTGGGAGGTCTCGATCGCCCAGGTCTCTGCGCACCGCGCCCTGATGATGATGGGCCACCTCGGCGAGCTCGCCTCGCGCTCGCACGCGTGGCTGCGCGAGGCCGAGGACGCCGGCGACCTCTACGGAGAGGTCTGGGCCGCCCTGTTCTCCGGCGCCACGTTGCTCGCCGCGGACGACGTTCAGGGCGCCCGCGACCGCGTGCACGCGGCGATCCGCCGCTGGTCGCAGGACGGCTTCCACTTCCCGCACATGCTCGCCCTCGTCATCGAGACCTTTTGTGATCTCTACGAGGGTCGCAGCGGCGAGGCCTGGCAGCGGCTGTCGGAGCAGTGGGCCGCCGTCGAGGGCTCGCACATCCTGCACTGGCAGTTCCTGCGCATCTTCGGCCTGCAGCTGCGCGCCGCGGCGGCCCTGGCCACCAGCCGCGAGCAGCCGCACGCGCAGGCCGTGTTGTTGGCCGCCGCCGAACGCGACGCGGGCCAGCTCGAGCAAGATGGCGCCAACCGCCTCGACTCGACCGCCGCCGCCGCGCTGATCCGTGCCGGCATCGCCGCGCGCACCGGCACCCCGGCCCAGGTGATCGTCCACCTCGACGTCGCGATCGCCGGCTTCGACGCCGCGCACATGGTGCTGCATGCCGCCTGCGCCCGCCGCCGCAAGGGCGAGGCGATCGGCGGACCGGCCGGCGCTGCCCTGGTCGCCGAGGCCGACCGCACGATGATCGACCACGCGATCGTCCGCCCCCGCCAGTGGGCCGCCGTGTACGCCCCCGGCTTCGCCTGAAGGCGCCCCCGGCTTCGCCTGAAGGCGCCCCCGGCTTCGCGTTTACTGCCCCGGCTTC
>JAYUXQ010000362.1:0-4888 GCA_043752905.1 Nannocystis sp.
CCCGGGGCGAGGCACCGCGATGCGCGATCCGGATATACTCGCCGCCATGTCGCCGTGGCGTACGCACGTGCACGAGTCGCGCGCGCTGGAGCTTCGACGGTCGTCGGGTGCGGATCAAGCTCGTCGACCCCCGGGCTCGCGCAGGCGTGGCTGCGTCGTCACGTGATCGGTTGCATCCCGGCGGAGGTGCTCGTGTCGCTGCTCGGCGATGACCCGGCGACGGAGGCGGCGAGCTTTCAGGCGTGCGAGCGCGAGCGATCGTCGAGGCAGGGAGCCCCGTGATCGTCCATGCCGGGCGCGTGCGCCGGGCCGCTCGCGCACCAGCGCCGGCGACCCGCGCAGGTCCACGAACACGACCTCGCGGGTGGGTGGAACTTCTTCGCCGAGGATCTTTTCGCTTTTTTATGAGAAGTGGCGTGAAATAGCCGCGTAGACTCGCCGTCGGAGGCGCCCCTGGACCGGCCATGGCAAAACCACGCGACAAACGCGGGCCGGCACCCCGGCCCGACCGCGGCCTTCGGCCCGTGCAGGACGTCATCGGGAGGATCCGCTTCGACGCGGCCCTCGATGTCTCGCGGTTCACGGTAGGGTACGAGGAGCGCTTCGCGGGCGTGCGCGAGGCGCCGCTCGCCGGTGTCCTCGGTGAGGGTGAGGTGCCGTGGCATCGCATCTGGTTGATCAAGGCCGGCTCGCTGGTCGTGTGGGACCGGCGCGCGCGCATCGACCTGATCCTCGGGTCCGGCGCGAGCCCGGCCGCGGACCTGGCCGCGGTGCAGCGCGCGTGCGCGCCGGAGGCGGCGCCCCCGGTGGCCCAGGTTCGCGGCACACGGGCTGGCGGTGCGGCGGCGAAGTTCGTCGGCCAGCCGTGCTTTCGCTTCGACCGTGCGCTCGGCTGGGTCGCGCACGCCGCCGTCGATACCCCGGCGGTCGCGCCCGAGTCGCTGCAAGTCGTCACATACAACGTGCTCTTCGATCTCTACGAGACGGAGCATATCTACAGCGAGCGCCGCAGGGTGGCGTGCATCGAGCTGCTGCGAGCGCGTGACGCCGATATCATCGCGCTGCAGGAGGTCACGCCGCAGCTGTGGGCGCAGCTGCTGGCGACCCCGTGGATACAGGACGGCTATTACGTGTCGGCGGGGCCGGACGCGGACGGGCTCGTGCCCTACGGTCAGGCCTTGCTGTCGCGCTGGCCGCTGGCGCTCGAGGTGCACACATTCTCGTCGCAGAAGCGGCTGCTTGTGGGTCGCCTGGCGCTGGCGGGTCGCCCGCTGGCGGTCGCGGCGGTTCACCTGACGAGCAATCACAAGGTGGACGCGCTCGACAAGCGGCGCGAGCAGCTCGACGTGCTCACGCAGTGGTTGACGCGCGAGGCCGGCGACGCGCTCGTGCTCGGCGACTTCAACTTCGGCGACGGCGACGAGAACCAGCGCATCGCCGCGGCCGCGTTGAAGGACGCGTGGCAGGTCGTGCATCCGCACCACCCGGGCTTCACCTTCGACCCGGTGGCCAATCCTCTCGCCGCGCTCAACAGTCGCACGGGCACCGCGGCCCGCTACGACCGTGTCCTCCTGTACTCGCCGGGCCGGGCGCTGGCGCCGATCGACATCACGATGTTCGGCGATCGGCCGTTTGCCGACAACGAGGGGCAGGGCCTGTTCCCCTCCGATCACTTCGGGCTGTGTTGCCTGCTGCAGACGACGCCTGTATCGGTGGACCCGATCCGCGAGGTGCTCGCCGCGGCGACGCCGGTGCATCACAGCGCGCTCGGGGTATTGCCACCGGAGCGCGCACAGCCGGCGGTCGACGCGGTCGGTGCGGCGTGGTCCGTGTTGCCCTCACAGCGGCACGTCGAGGCGGTGCGGGCCGTCGCGCGCGCGTGTGTGGCGGTGCTCGGCGGGGAGGATGTGCAGGTGCACGTGGTCGGCTCGGCGCGGCTCGGGGTCGCCAGCCCCGACGCCGACCTCGACCTCGTGTGTTCCGGGCCCGCGCAGCAGGACCGCTTCGCGCTGTTCGCCGCGGTGCAGGACCGGCTGGCGAGCGACGGCGTCTTGACGGGCGGACGCGAGGTCGCGGGCGCCGGCCTGGCGCTGCTGCGCTGCCGGATCGGCGACGTCGCGGTCGACCTGCAATACGCAGGGTTGCCGCCCTCGCTGCACGCGCGCGGGCTCGCGGGGCTCGACGCCGCGGCGCTGGCCACCCTCGACGAGGGTAGCCGTCGCGCGGCGCTCGGCTGCATCGACGCCGACGCGCTGATGCGGCTGGCGACCGCGCGGGTGAAGGTGCCCGTGTTCCAGGCGATGCTGCGGCAGGTGCGGGCGTGGGCGCGGGCGCGGCAGCTCGACGCGGGCGCGTGGGGGCTGCTCGGCGGGTATACGTGGGCGCTGCTGGCCGGCTTCGCGGCGCGTGACGCCGGGCCGGAGGCGGCAGGTGATCCGGAGCTGTTGCTGCGAGATTTCTTTGCGAAGTTCAGCGCGTGGGAGCCGGGCCGCCCGGTCGCGTTCGGGGCCACCCCGACCGCGGCGAACAGCCGCCGCGCGCCGTGGCCGATCTACACGCCGACGCCACCGAGCTTCAACTCGGCGCGCAGCCTCACGCGATCGACCCACGAGCTGGTACGCAGCGAGCTCGCGCGCGGGGCCGCGTTGCTCGGCGCGGGGGCCGGGATCGCCGCGCTGTGTGCCGTGAGCGAGCCGAGCCCGCGGCGGATCACGCTGGCGCTGCGCGCCGAGGATCCCGCGGACCTGGCCACCGCCGCGGGCTGGCTCGAAGGACAGGTGCTCGGCCTGCTCCTCGCGCTCGAGCGAGCCGGGGCCCGGGTGCGGCCATACCCGCGGGGCGTGCAAGTCGCTGGCGGCGTCGATCACGGCATCGGGGTCGAGGGCGGGGGCGGGGCGCTGCTGTCGGCGGCGCAGGCCTTTGTCGCCGAGTTCGAGGTGTGGATCGGGCGACCGCCAGGGGCGACGCTCTCGGCGACGCTGGTCCAGCGCTGAGCGTTCGCGTGGTAGGGTCGCGGCGTGTCCCGGATTGGTCGATCGCTGGCACTCCTGTCGCTCGCCGCGTGCGGCCCTGCCGGGGCGCCCGCGCCGGGCCAGGGACCTCCGGCCGACCGGGTCACGCTCTCGATCGTCGGCACCAGCGACCTCCACGGCCATCTGCAGGCGCTGCCGTTGCTGGCCGGCCACCTCGCAGGGCTGCGGCGCGCGCGGGCGGACGAGGGCGGCGGCGTGGTGCTCGTCGACGCGGGCGACATGTTTCAGGGCACGCTCGAGTCGAGCCTCGACGAGGGCGCCAGCGTGGTCGCGGCCTATGCGGCGCTCGGCTACGACGCGGTGGCGATCGGCAATCACGAGTATGACTACGGCCCCGAGGGCCCGCGGACCACGGCGCGCGATCCGGGCGACGACCCGCGCGGGGCGCTGCGGGCACGCATCGCGGCGGCGCCCTATCCGTTCCTGTCGACCAATCTGCGCGGCGCCGACGACGGCGAGCACCCGGCGCTCGGCCTGCCCTCGACGTTGATGGTGCGCGCGGGCGTGCAGGTCGGGATCATCGGCGTGACGACCGAGGACACCCCGCACACGACGATCGCGGCCAACTTCACCGGCCTGGCGATCGCGCCGCTGGCAGACGCGATCGCCAGCGAGGCCCGATCGTTGCGCGCCCGCGGGGCCGCGGTCGTCGTGGTCGCCGCGCACGCGGGTGGGCGCTGCACCGAGCTCGCCGCGCCCGACGATCTGGCCAGCTGTGATCCGGCGCAGGAGATCATGCAGGTCGCGGGTGCGCTGCCGCCGGGGCTGGTCGACGTCATCGTCGCCGGGCACACGCACCAGGCGATGGCGCACCGCGTCCACGGCGTGGCGATCGTGCAGTCGTACGCGAACGGGGTCGCGTACGGGCGCGTCGACCTCGAGGTCGATCGCGGGACAGGGGCCGTCGTGCACACGACGATCCACCGGCCGCGACGGCTGTGCAGCGAGGACGAGGCGAGCCCCGAGGCGGGCTGTGCGTCGGTCGATGATCACGGCGGGGCGGTCACGCCCGATCCGGCGGTCGCGGCCGTGATCACGCAGGCGCGGGTCCGTGCGCAGACGCTGCGCCAGGAGCCCCTGGGGCCGAAGTTGCAGGCCGACTTCGTCGTCCGCCACCGCGCCGAGAACCCGCCCGGTAATCTCTTCACGGATCTGATGCTGCGCGCCCACCCCGGGGTCGACGTGGCGATCCTCAACGGCGGGGGCCTGCGCTCGACGCTGCCTGCGGGCCCCTTGCATTACGGGGCGCTGTATCAGGCGCTGCCCTTCGATAATCGGTTCGCGCGCGTGCGCCTGCGGGCCGATCAGCTGGCGGCGATGATCGCGGTCGGGCTCGGCGGCGGGCCCTGGCTATCGATCGGCGGACTCACGGTGCAGGCTGAATGTGTCGATATGAAGCTGGTGGTGACGCTGCTGCGCGACGGTGCGGCGCTGGCCCCCGACGCGCCGCTCGAGCTGCTGACCAGCGACTTCCTGGCGACCGGTGGCGACAAACTGTTCGCGGCGATGGGCGAGCCCGGGCCGGCGTCGATCGTCATCGAGGACGACCCGCCGCTGCGCGAGGTGATCGCCGATCAGCTCCGTGCTCTCGGCGAGGTGGAGCTCGCGCCGGCGACCTACTTCGATCCGGCGCGGCCGCGCGTGCAGTTCCCGGGCGAGCTGCCGCTGCGCTGCGAGCCCGCGCCGGGGTGAGCGATGGGACCCGCGACTTTCGCACGCCCGCGCGCGATCGAGTCGTGGTACCTCCCCGGCCGTGACCGAGTCGCTGACCCTCGCTCCGACCACTGACCCTCGCAGCTTCCGGGCGCCGGATGGCACGCTGCTCTCGCCGCCCGACGGCTGGGCCTGTCTGCCGC
>JAYUXQ010000363.1:0-1899 GCA_043752905.1 Nannocystis sp.
GGGAGGGCAGCATCGTTTAGGGGCCGGTGCTCGCGGGCCTTCGCCGCAGGTTCTTGATCTCGTCCAGGCGGACGGCGCGGGTCGCCGCGACCGCGAGCATGAACACGAGCGCGAGCGCGGCGAGCTTGACGAGGATCGCCAGCTTGCCGACCGGCATCCACGCGTGGGCGGCGAGCTCGACGAGGCCGGCGGCCGCGGCGAGCTTGACGAAGAACAGCAGCGGGACGCGGGCGTTGAAGGTGCGGGTCAGGGCGAGCAAGCTGACGATCGCACCGATCGCGCCGGCGATCGCCACGCCGAGCGCGGCCCCTGCCGTGAAGCGGGTCGGCGCGAGCGCGAGGGTCAGCACGGCGACGGTGGTCAGCGGCACGGCGATCAGGCCGATCGCCGCGCGTGAGCGGTGCGCCGAGTTGAAGATCCACGCGGCCGTGATCGTGAGCGAGTAGCCCGACAGACCCCACACGAGCAGGCGCAGCTCGTCCGCCGCGGAGGCGTAGGCGGCCGGGAACAGCAGGCGCTGGACCTCTGGCGCGGCGCTGGCACCGACGCTGCTCATGAAGGCGAGCAGCAGCACGCTGACCCGCGCCGTGGCCCCGACGTGGCGGCTGATCTCCGCCTCGTCGCGGCTGGCGTGCAGCGTGGCGATCAGCGGGAACATGACGAGGCTGACCGCGTTCATCATGCTGTACGGCACGCGGGCGATCAGCGCGGCGCTCGAGTAGAAACCAAAGGCGGCGGCCATCTCATCGGTGACGGCGAGCCGCTTGAGCACGAACAGGTCGAAGCCCTGCAAGAGGTTGACGCCCGCGGTGAACACGGCGAGCACGGCCGCGAAGCGGGCCATCGGCGGCAGTGCCCCGGTGCCGCCACCGGCGCCCGCGGGGCGGCTCGAGATCACGAAGGCGACCGAGAGCGCGAAGGCGAGCAGCGACGCGAGCGTGAAGCCGCCGAGGATCTGCGTGAGCCCGAAGCCCAGCGCCGCGAGCCCGATGATGAGCCCGGCCTTGGTCGCAGCCATGACGACGTCGAGGGTGGCCTGCAGCTGAAACCGCCGGATCGCGTTGAGCGTGCCGACGTTGACCGCGTACACGGCATAGATCAGCGGGATCGGTGCGACCATGCGCAGCGGATCGGCGAGCGCAGCGTCATGCAGGAAGTACCCGGCGATCGGCCCGGCACCAAAGAACAGGAGCGCCGCCACGAGCCCGCCGAACAGCGCAGCGACGCGAAAACCGCGGCGGCGCAGGCCGTCGTACGAGGGCAGCCCGGTCGCGTGCTCGGCCGACATCGGCCGGCTCACCGCGAACAACAGGGTCTGGATCAACACCATGTTGGGAATGGTGATGATCTGGCTGAGGACGTTGTAGTCCCCGTAGGTCGCCGGCGAGACCAGACGCGTCAGATAGATCGAGACGGTGTAACCGGCGAGCAAGAAGAACAGCTTGGCGAAGCCGATCGAGATCCCGCCGGTGCCGAGCCCGCGCGCCTGGGGTGGAGGCGTTGCCATCGCGGGGCGCAAGCTAGCACGATCCGGGGGTCGTGGTGCTGGGGGCTGCCGGCGTCCGGGACGCGGTGTGGACTGGCGTGCCCGGGCTCCGCGCGGGGCTCGATGCGGGGCTCGATGCGGGGCTCGATGCGGGGCTCGATGCGGGGCTCGATGCGGGGCTCGATGCGGGGCTCGATGCGGGCGTGGCATGGCGTTGGGTGGGGACGCGGGGCTCGATGCGGGCGTGGCATGGCGTTGGGTGGGGACGCGGTGCGAGGCTTCCTGGGCCGGTCGGGAGAGGGGCCGCCGCTCTGGGTCCCTCACTCGGCGGGTTCCCCCCCACCGCACGTGCTCGGCGCATGGGCTTCGATGGGGCTGCTGGCTCTCGGGACATGTCCTCTCGTGCCAACGAC
>JAYUXQ010000364.1:0-11876 GCA_043752905.1 Nannocystis sp.
GCCGCCGTTGTTGACGAACAGCTGGCTCTGCCCCTGCCAGGTGACGCCGAGGAAGATGTCGTTGTCGCCGTCGTTGTCGATGTCCCGGATCTTGACCGCACGGCCGTTGTAGCTGACGCCCCCGAAGATGTCGGGGCTGTCGATCGGGACCATCATCGCGCCGCCGTCGTTATGGAAGGCCTGCTGCTTCTGGTCCGAGTCGATGTTGCCCTTGTTGTAGCCGCTGCCGTTGGCGAACACGAGGTCGATCCAGCCGTCCCCGTCGAGGTCGGCGGCGTCGACCATGCTCGAGCCCGCCTGGGCCGACTCCGTGAAGAACGCCTTGTCCTCGACCCACGGCTCCGCGGAGGCGATGACGGGGAGCAATAACGAAAATAAGGACAGGGGGAGCGGGAGATAACGAAGGCAGCGCATTCGAATTGACTATCACGCCACCCGTGGAGCGCGCGAACAATTTCCCTGCGCGGGCCCTTCGCGGCCGAATGGGACGCGCGAGCGCTGAAGCCGGCGCGGGGGTCGTGCCGGTGCCGTGCGGGCCGAGTCGGCGAACCGGGGTGACAGGTGGACCGGGCGATTCAGGCGCTCGTGTCGCTCAGGGCAGCTCGCGGCCGTGCGGGCCGGGGTGGTCATGGTCATGGTCATGGTCATGACCAGGACCATGGTCATGGTCATGGTCATGGCCCAGGTCGTGGCCCAGGTCGGGGTGCCAGAGGCGGCGCAGGAATTGTTGTGGGGTCTGGCGGACCAGGCTGGCGAGCAGCAGCGCGGCGAGTGTGACCAGGGCGATGTCCCCGGCGGGGGCGGAGAGGCGGTTGACCGGGAGCCAGAGGTCGATGAGCAGGCCGGCGGCGAGGACGAGGACGAAGGCGAAGGCCATCGAGGCCCGGGCACGGACGTGGGAGCTGCGGCCGAGCGCGCCGAGCTCGGTGGCGGGGCCGCTGAGCATGAAGGCCAGCGCGGCGCCGGGGCCGAGGCCGGCGCCGACCAGCAACGTGACGAGGGGGGTGACGGCCGGGGCGAACACGTGGGCGGGCACGCCGAGGACGGCCAGGAGGAGCACCTGGAGCACGGCTGGGATCTGTGCGAGGGGGGTGGGGCCGAGGAAGGACCCGAGCGTGGCGGCGGTCAACAGGCCGATCGTGAACCACGGGGCGGCGAGGTCGAGCTGTTCGGCGAGGCCGATGTGGGGCCGGCGGCCGCGTCGGCGCGGAGCACCGGCCTCCGGGCGGTGCTCCTGGGACCGTGACGCGGTCGGGTGGCGGCGCAGGAGTGACTGCCGCAGCGGGCGGCCGATCGACAGCGCGAGGGCGAGGGCCGCGACGATCGGCGGGGCAGCGGCGCGGGCGAGCTGGAGAATGTCGGGCAGGACGCCATGCCCCTCGCCGGGGTGACCGCCGTGGCCGCCTGAAGGTCCGTGGCTCGCATCGCTGGCGATCAGGGCGAGCAGGCCGAGGCCGACGAGGCCGCCGAGCGACGCGGCGAGCCGGGTGCGACGGGAGGCCGCGCCGACGGGGTGCGAGCGGTGGGCGATGATATGGAGAAGGAAGCCGGCGAACAGGGCCTGGAGCAGGCCGAGCCAGGCGGGGGCGAGGGCGGCGAGGGAGGCGTCGGCGAGCTCGAAGCCGAGGATGGTGGCGAGGCCGAGGCCGACCATGGCGACCGAGGCGCCCGGCCAACCCAGGCGCCGGACCGGCACGATCAGCCACCACACGGCGACGGCGACGGGGAGCTGGTGGGCGATGACGGCGGCCTCGAGAGCGTGGCTATGGTTGCCGGCGGCGTGGGCGGAGGCGAGGGCGATGCCGTCGGTGAACGAGTGGATCGCCATGCCGACGATCGCGAGGGCGAGGGCTGCCCCGTGGGTGCCGCGCGAGAGGCGGTGGAGCGGCCCGTCGGCGAGGGCGGGGCCGAGGGCGCCGAGCAGGAGGACGACGAACGCGGACAGGCCGGCGAGGTGGAGCGCGCCGGGGAGGATCTCCAGGGCGACGAGGCCGACGACGGCGACGAGCACGAAGTTGTCGAGCGCGGCCATCGTCGGCGGAGCGCGACGCGCGAGCAGGTGGATCGCGGGGCCGAGCAGCAGCGCGGCGACGCTGATGCCGAGGATCCATAGGCCGTGCGGGTCGCCGTCCATCGCCGCGGGATGATACGCGATCGCGGCGGTCCGGGCGCGACGGCGCCGCGGCGGCGATGAGGATTTGCCCGCGAGATCCGTCGGCGTCGTGCGGTGCCTGGATCGAAGCCGCGGGGGCAGAACCGCGTTCAAAACTCACATACATGCACTTGGCAAGGTGGGGCGCCTGCGCTAAGCCGCGACCGCGAGCAGGTCGCGATCTCGCCTTTACATCCTGCCTCGGAGACAGCTCATGCATGACGCATCTCATGTGATCTTCGGCCTCGACCCGCTGTGGGTCTCGACGGCCCTGTTGTTGATGACCTACGCGGTCATCATGTCCGAGAAGGTGAACCGCGCGGTGGTCGCGTTGCTCGGCGCCGGGTTGATGATCTGCCTCGGCGTCATCAACCAAGAGGCGGCGATCCGCGGGGTCGACTTCAATACGATCGCGCTTTTGACGGGGATGATGATCATCGTCAACATCACGCGAAAGAGCGGGGTGTTCCAGTATGTCGCCTTCTGGGCGGCGCGGCGGGCCGAGGGCGTGCCGTGGAAGCTGATGATCATGCTGTCCGTGGTGACGGCGCTGCTGTCGGCGCTGCTCGACAACGTGACGACGGTGCTGCTGGTGACGCCGGTGACGCTGATGGTCGCGCGCGAGCTGGAGATCGACCCTTACCCGCTGTTGTTCGCGGAGGTGTTCGCGTCGAACATCGGCGGCACCTCGACGCTGATCGGTGACCCGCCGAACATCCTGATCGGCTCGGCGACGGGGCTGAGCTTCAACGACTTCGTGGTCAACCTGGCGCCGGTGGTGTGCGTCATCATGGGCCTGCAGCTGCTGGCGACCCACCTGATCTGGGGCCGGAAGATGCACGCGAGCGAGGAGGCGCGCCGGCGCGTGCTGGCGTACCGCCCTTCGGACGCGATCACCGACCCGGCGCTGCTGCGGCGCTCGCTGACGGTGCTGGTGCTGGTGATCACGGGCTTTATCAGCGCGCAGGCGACGGGCATCGAGCCGGGCACGGTGGCGATGTTCGGGGCGGCCTCGTTGATGTACCTGTTCATCAGGGGCCACCACGCGGAGGAGCAGTCCTCGCACGTGACCGAGGTGTTCGGCGAGGTCGAGTGGATCACGATCTTCTTCTTCATCGGCCTGTTCATGGTCGTCGCCGGGGTCGAGCACGCGGGGATGCTGGATAACCTGGCGCAGATGCTGCTGAGCGCGACCGAGGGCGACCGCACGGTGACGGCGCTGGTCATCCTGTGGTCCTCGGCGATCCTGTCGGCGATCATCGACAACATCCCGTTCGTGGCGACCATGATCCCGATGATCAAGAACATGGCGCCGACGATGGGCGGCGAGCAGGCACTGATGCCGCTATGGTGGGCCCTGTCCCTCGGGGCATGTCTCGGCGGTAACGGGACCCTGGTCGGCGCGAGCGCCAACCTCACCGTCGCCGGCCTCGCCGAGCGCGGCGGGGTGTCGTTCAAGTTCCTGACCTACACCAAGATGGCCTTCCCGCTGATGCTCGGCAGCATCGTCGTCGCTCACATCTACCTGTACTTCGCGTTCCTGCGCTGAGCGCAGGCGCGCCCCGGCGTGCGAGGGGCTTCACACCCGTGAAAGCCCCTCGCATTGCGCGGCGAGTGGCCGGTTGACGACCCCCTGGCGGGCGGCCAAGCTTGCGCCCATGGCCTGGTACACGCGCACAGCGGCGACTTCTTTGGTTTCAGTGGTGATGGTCGGGTGTTCGGGTGGCGGGCGTGAGGACGATACCAGCGGCTCGACGACGGCCGGGACGATGACGCCGATGAGCACGACCGGCGTGCCGACCACGCAGGACGCGACGAGCACGACGGGCACCAGCGAGACGCCGACGACCGGCGAGCCGGACCCGTCGACGACGGAGGCCTGCACCGACGGCGAGGAGAACTGCCCGTGCCTGCCGCTGGAAGCATGCAAGGGTGCGTTGCAGTGCCTCGAGGGGCTGTGCGTGGCGGTGTCGAGCACGACCTCGACGACGGAGGGTGGCAGCACGACGGGCGGCGAGGAGTCGAGCACGGGCGCGGTGATGGCGGCGTGCGGTGACGACGACAAGGCGGCGGGCGAGCTGTGCTTTGCGATGGCGAAGCCGCTGGGGATGGGCGCTGGCCCGGTGGCGGTGGCGGTGGCGGACTTCAACAAGGACGGCCACCTGGACATCGTGTCGGTGAACAACACCTCGAACAACCTGACGGTGCGCACGGGCAAGGGCGACGGCAGCTTCAACTCGCTGTCGGCGCTGGCGACGGGGATGGGCCCGTACGCGATCACGACGCCGGACATCAACAACGACACGGCGCCGGACCTGGTCGCGGCCAACTACGGCAGTTCGACGCTGTCGATCTACCTCAACAACGGCGCCGGCATGATGATCTCGCAGCCGGCGATCGGCGCCGGGATGAACCCGCGCTCGCTGACCACGGCCAACGTCAACGGGGACATGTACGACGACATCTTCGTCGCCAACTACGGCTCCTCGACGCTCGGCGTGTACATCGGCGACGGCATCGGCTACCCGGCCCCCGTCGAGGTGGCGGCGGGCGCCAACCCCACCTGGATCGCGCTCGCAGACGTCAACGGCGACGGCAAGCTCGACCTCGCCAGCGCGAACTACGGGGTGGGCACGATCGGCGTGTCGCTCGGCAACGGCCTCGGCAACTTCGGCCCCGCGACGGCGTCGCCGGTCGGCGGTCAGGGCTACGGCATGGCGCTGGCGGACCTCAACGGCGACATGAAGCCGGACGCGATCGCCACGGTGCCGGCGATGAACTCGATCTATCTCATGCAGGGCAACGGCCTCGGCGGCTTCGGCGGCGCGATCCCCTACCCGTGCGGCCCGGACCCGCTTGGCATCGTCGTGGAGGACATGGACAGCGACGGCCACGTGGACGTCGTCGTCGCCAACCGCGGCGCCAACATGGTCAGCGTGCTCCGCGGCGACGGCAAGGGCGGCCTCGGCCTGCCCGAGTCGTTCATGGTCGGCATGCTCCCGTACGTGGTCGAGGTCGGCGACTTTAACGAGGACGGCGTCCTCGACCTCGTCACCCCGAACAATGGCGACAGCACCGTCAGCGTGCTGCTGTCGGACCCCTGAGGGTCACGGCCTGAGCTTCGCCCGGGGGATCAGGCCTGGCTAGCCCCAATGCTGTTCACTTAGCGGGCCTCACGCCGCAATCGTGGATCAAAGGTGCACGAGGAGGCCGCGGCAGGCAGTTTGGCCGTCCGCGAGTGGATGGAGGGGGGCGCTGTTTCTTCGCGTAGCCGCTCATCTTGATCTTGACGGCGCGGGGATAGGCTCGTGGTCGTCTTGGAGGTAGGAAGAGGCGACGTAGAGAGTTCCGAAGGTGGTCGACATCACCGGAGGGCCGCTCTGCGCCACGATGGCCGCCGCTCGCAAGTCCAAAGTGCTCGCGGTTCTCGTCCGAGTCGGCCACACGCAGCGTCGTACCATCCAGGCTGAAAAGCTGAAGCTCGCGCCACCGGTGCGCCGACGAGCGTGCTGGGCACCGAGTAGTAGTGACGGTCGACCTCGACGTGGTAGTCGATGTTGACGCGTGGCTGCTTCCACTCGCAGAATTCGAAGCGCTCCGTCGGCAGGGGCCGCAGCTCCGTGCGCTCGATACGATCGAAGAGCTGTCGGCGGCTGACGCCGCCGTACTTCTTCATCGGACGCGAATTCAGGTCCTCCTGCAGCACGTCGATCCGGCAGTTGAGCTCGTCGAGCGAGTAGAAGGTCTCGTTGCGCACGCGCGCGACGATCCAGCGCTGCACGATCAGCACGCCGCCCTCGACCTTCGCCTTGTCACGCGGCTTGCCGGGACGAGCCGGCATCACCGTCGTGCCGTAGTGCTCCGCCATCGTTTCGTAGGTGCGCTGGATCTTCGGGTCGTACCAGCACGAGCGCGTGACGCCCGACTTGAGCTGGTCCGGGACCACGGCCGCCGGCACGCCGCCGAAGAACACTCAGCCCGGCCGAGCGCCGGGACATGTCCGAGCTGATGGAGGACCGGTATGGCGAGCATTCGACGATCCTCACCAGTCAGCGCTCGCCGGAACTCTGGCATGATCAGATCGGCGATCCAACGATCGCCGACGCTATCTGCGATCGTATCCTCTCCAACTGCCACCGGATCGTGCTAAAGGGACCATCCCGCCGCAAGGAAGCCCGTCCAAACCCAAACCCACCCATCAGCTCCGCCTCGCCCTGACCAACCCCCGAACCGAGCGCCATGCGCGCGTCGCTCCGCTCCGGCCCTCCGGGGGTGTTCACGATGGCCGATCCTGGTGTTCACGATGACCGTAATCCGGGCCCGGCCGGCAAGACCTGCTGCGTCGACTGCGGCGACGGCTGGGCTGGCTGGTACAACCTCGGGAAGGCCGACAACTGCAACGGTCGGGGAGCGATCTTCTGCTCCCAGAACGGGTGGTACTTCATCAACGGCGAGTGGCGCACCTACTGCTGATGACCGGTGAGCGCTCGCCCTGACGCCCCGGTTGCCCCGGGCGGGTCGCTCGAACCTTGGCCTGTGACAGCCTTGCCGGTGCTCTGCTGCGGCGATGACAGCGCTATGCTGCCATGGGGCGCGACGGGCATCACCGCCTCGGCTTCTCGAAGCTCGAGCTGCCATAAGGCGCGTTATTGAGCATCTGATTCCGGGCTCGGACCGGTGTTCAAACGCAGGTCTCAGGCTTTTTGCCCTTGCATCTGCGCATGCAGCTATCATGGCGCGATGAGCCACCCTCACATGACCTCGACGGCTGAACGGAGATCTGTCCGGCCGTTCGAGGTAGTTGGCTTTGTCTGTCACAGACGTGTGCTCCATGGCCAAGTCGGTTCAATCTCTTTATCGTTTACTCCTCGACCTCTTTATCCCCGCGGAAGTGCGACGGATTGCGACATGCTACTACCCTGATCTGGTCGGCACGCTACCCGGAGAGCTGGCATCGGGAGACGCCGTGGCGATGGAGTTTGCTTCTGTGTTGCTTCGAGTAGGCGCCATCGACGCGAAGCTTTTTCAGATGCTGGCACGGGAGCGGCCGCGGAGGAGAGAAGAGATCGAAGAGGTGATGCGAGTCTACGTCCCCGACGGGTCTGTGCGATCCGAGGAAGCCGTGGATTCAGGAAAGGCGCGGCGAAGCTCCCGCCCCGCGGCCGATCAAGACGATGATACGCTGGAGGCCGGTTCACCGGGCGCCCTGGTGGTCATTGATGATTCAAAGCTCTCGAGCCTGGCCGGCGATGGAGAGATCGCCGAGAGTGTATACGTCGTGCTGCGAAGCGCTGACGAAGAGACGGTCGAATTCGTCGCCGAGCCTGCCTTCGAGCGCCGAGCCGTGCTGACGTTCCACGAAAGTACGCCCGTTTCCCTCACGCCCCTGTGGCCAGCGGGCGCGAGCGTCTGCTTGGATGGGGGAGATGCGGCCTGGCGCTTGAGGAGCCTCCCGCTCGGGGATGCATTCCCGGTCAAGAGGGGCTGCTCCGTGGCCATTCGCGCGGGGCGTGTCGAGCATGGCTGGTTGCTGAGTTATCTTCGTTCCGAGGGCCGGCCCACGTACTATTTCGTGCTTCTCGCGGTGAGGCGCTGAGCCCTCTGGAGAAGGGGCGTCGTCGGGGCGTCGGCGATGGACCTCGTGACCCGACGGAGGAGTGCCTCGAGGTCGGGGTCGAAGGTCATGGCGGTGGAGGGCACCCCTTCGCGGGCAGATGGGTTACCGATCAAGATCTCGGTTCGATCGCGACGGCCGCAGGCGACAGCGATGGCATCACCCAGACGATCGACGTGGCGGCGAACCTCCTGGACGTGTTCGATGTCACTGAGTGTCGCGCGCTTTCCGCGACGATAAAACCGACAACTAAGCCACAGATGAATCTCCGCGAGGTAACGGTAGCAATCCTCGGCGCTGCTGTCCAAGCTGCCTGATTCCGAGAATATTCGCCTCAGCCGTGTCAATAGAGGCAGCAGGCCGCTCGAAAAGCCGGGCATGCGCAGTCTGGCCTCGAGCTTGTCGGTGTTTCCTTCCGGGTCCATGCGACCACCTGCCACGAGCTGCTCCACGAGGTAAACCTCTTGCGGAAGCTCGCCGAAGAAGCGCTTGTTGTCCACAAAGAAGATCTGCTGGATGTAAGATCCGATCACCGCGAAGTAGTAGTCCATCTTCCGGAAGCGCTTTGCTATCCGGACACGCCTGGGATCGCCGCCCCAGACGAGCGGGGGGGCCGTCTTCGGCCACTCGTACGCGACTCGAACCGACGTCTTGTCGTAGACCTGAATTACTTCCGCCACGACCCTTCGCGGCAGCTCGAGCCCGAGTATGACGTGATCTCCACACTCGAGAGCGGTCCAGAAGGGGCAGCCATCGGTGTAGAAGATCGAAATGTCGAGCGTGTAGGTCTCTCTGGTGACAATCTCGGTCGAGTGAACGGCGTCAGCGTCGAGATAGATTTCATATTCGTCGTCGCCGGCGTGAGGCACAGCACCGGGCTCCGGGCCCGGCGGAAGCGCTTTCTTCACCGGGACGGTGGATGTTGCCAGGGCGTCTCGGCTACGGAACTGGTAGCTGATGGGGAGCTGCCCCCGTACTGCCGACTCGATATTATGCAGGTCACCGTCCTGCAGGGCACGCTTGTAATCGTCGAGCTTGTCGAAGATCGCGTACCTCGGTCGGATGTTGAAGGACTTCGCCGAGGAGGACTGAACCCGCACGTTTTGTGGGCTCATGTCCGCGACGTAGGGGAGCTCGTAGTCGGATTCGTCGAGATGGTCGACGATGCCGTCGATCAGCCCTTTGAACAGGCGATAGCCAGCTTCGAGGCGTGTTCGGGAGTCCGATTGCGCTTGAATCGTCCCGAGGCGACTCTGGAACGGTTCGACATCCGGGGTCGAATGGGTGCTCGGTGATGTCTCGCTGCGCCAGATGATGTTTTGTACCGAGTCCTCGCCTGCGGCCTGTTGGTTCGAGACGAGCCGCGTGAGGTCCTCCAGGACATTCTCGAACGACAGGCCTGCGGTGTTCGCGCCGTTGTTGGAAAAGTAGGAGCCCTTCGCACGCGGTAACAGCAGGCGGAACAGTACGCCGACGACCTCCGGGGAGGGATAAGCCTTGTCGATCGATCGTTCTGCACGGAGCAATTCGAACCCGCTCACGACATCGACCGCGGCGGACTGCCAGGTGTGGAACTGCTTGTACAGGCGGATGAGCGATCGAACGTCCTTGTTGGGGGAGTCCCAGCGCCGGAAATAGTCGTAGAACCGCTCTGGTGAGTAGCCGCAGGTGAGTATGTCGTACATGATGGCGCCGAGGCCGAACCCATCGGTTCGCGCCGTATGACGCTTGTACATGACGACCTGGGTCTTCTCCTGGGTCAGCAGGGGCTGGTTGGCGCGTTCCACGGCGATGATCGTCTTACCGTTGGCCTCCCGATGCACGTCGAGGATGCGCCTCAGGACCTTTCGGGGGTCCTTGCAGTACATCAGCATGTCGTTCTTCTCGATGAGCGTGTCCTTGAACTTGGGGTCCAGGGTCTCTAGGAGGTCCTTCGAGGTGGTCGACTCTCGGATCAGAACCTCGCAGACATCGAAGTAGTCCTTATGTTCGGGCGAGCGGTAGTGCCGCGTCCCAATGGGCAATAGGTTGGAACTGCCGAGGTTCTGGGTGCCGAAGACCCGGTTTGGCTCGAGAAAGCCGAGGTCCGCGAGCCCGGCCTCCAGGCGCGTACCTCGTTCACGCAAGAGGATGTTCGCCGGCTTGAGGTCGTGATGATGGAGGCGCGCAAGATGGAGGGCACGCAACGCAGTAGCGATCTCCTTTGCGATCCACAGCACGAATTTCTCGCGGCGAGCGAGTGACATGTTGCGCAGCCGGTCGTACCCGGACGCCGGCGAACCTGCCTTACCCTTCTCGAGGAGGTCCTTGAGCGTGCACTCATAGCGCTCCATGACGAATGCATAGTCGCTGATCGATAGGTTGACCTCCCGAAAGTATTTTTCCAGGTGCTTGGCGGCCTCGGAAGACAGGAAAGACTCTGTGCGCGCCACCGGAAGGACCAGGTTGGCGAGGGCCGTCTCGCGTCCCACGTGCTGAAGCGCAGCGTTGATGTCCTGCGTCGCGTTCATCTCCTTCCGAAAGGACATGCGCGCGTCCTGATTGTCGGTATAGTAAAAGACCTTGACCGCGTAGCGGCTCTTGTCTGCATCCTCGACGGCGAAGACCGAGCCGAAGGTGCCATCACCCAGCTTGATCGGCCGTCCCCCTTCCATCAGGAAGCGGTACGTCAGCGTATTGTCGCCCTTCAGGGCGGAGAATGACGGCAGGTGCTGGTGTGCAGCGTCAGGAGTCGACATTGGGCAGTTCCTCGAGATCGGTTTCCGTGGCTCGGCGTCACGCACCAAACAACAGTGCTCGGCAGCGGCTCCGGCGATCATGACCACAGTCCAATTCCAGGCGCTAATTTGTGACAGGGAGTCTGCAAGAGTCACCCGAATTGGCGGGGACACCGCAGCGCTCCACCAGGGGTTCATTGGCGGCGGTCTGGTCGAAGCGCGCACCCCGCGCGATCGAGGACTGCGCTTGCATCTGCGTAAGAAGAGGATCACTGGCGGACTCCGTGATCATGTCTCGGTGAATGAGCGTGAAAAGCGGCTCCCGCAGGTCCGAGTCGAGGTCGCTCGGGGGTTGACCTGACCGCAGGGCGCCGTCCACGCGCAGTCTGCGACGCGCTCGTGCGCTGCATCGGGGAGCCTGGGCGCCGCCGGACGACGAAAGAGGTAATCGTGACGGTGGAATCTCGTTTCTGCTATCATCATTCGTCGATAAAATCATGCAGGGACGATGGACAGGCATATCTCCGGTGATAGCCTCCCCGTGCATGATCGAGATCTTTGCAGGATTGAGCCAGGCGATCGCGCGGCGGCGGTGTGACCTCGTGATCGAAGGGTTGCCCGCGCAGGTGCGCCCGATGGCGGACCTACGCTTCGACGTGGTGCTGCGCGCAGGACCCCGTGAGCTCCAGGTCCGTGAGCTGCGCGTGGCGCTCGAGGAGGAGCGGCTCATCCACCTCGACCCGGGCGTCGGCGAGTTCAAGTTCTGGGACACCACCGTGCGCACCATCTTGCCGCTGCCGCGCATGCTGCTGGCCGCGCACGCGAGCGCCAGGGTGCCGGTGCACCTCCCGCTGTCGGAGCTGGCGCCGTCGCAGCCGCTGCGCCGCTATCGCCTGCTCGTGGTCGCCGATGTGCCCGGCTTCAATCCGCGGGTCAGCACATTCGTCGAGGTGGTCCTCGCCGCGGGCCGCGGCGACCCCGCGTGAGGGATTATCACTTCACTGCGGGGAGCTTGCGGCGCAGGTCGTCGACGATGGCGAGGGCCTCGGCCTCGGTGGTGCAGTTGATCGGGACGACCGGGAACGGGCGCCCGAGCAGGGAGGATGCGCGCATGAGGAGGCCCTGTGCCATGCGGATCGGGAGGCTGGCGCCGAAGTTGATCAGGGCGGCGACGGTGTGTTGGCGTCGCGCCCACTCGGCGATCCATCGCCGGGTCTCCGTCGACGGGATGCCGGTGTGCCGCATGTCGTTGATGACGAACAGGCGGCCGTGCTCGGCGAGGACGCGGTCGAGCCGCCGGTGGATCTCGATCACGTGCTCGTGTTCGGGCACGCCGATGTAGCGCGTGAGCACGACGTCGCCGTCGACGTGCACGCGGTGGGTCCCAATGATC
>JAYUXQ010000365.1:0-4885 GCA_043752905.1 Nannocystis sp.
CTCGCGTAGTTCGTAATGGTCCCCGTCGCGGATCTGGTGCGCGCGGAACGGTCCCGGAGCCTCGCGGGGGTAGCCAGCCATGTCGCCAGGCTACCACGGTCTCACCGGGCAGGCATCCCCCTCACTTGCCGGTGAAGCTCGGCGGGCGGCGCTCGACGTACGCGGCGATGCCCTCCTTCGCATCCTCGCTGGTGAACAGTCGCTGCTGCAGCTCGCGCTCGAGGGCCAGACCATCTTGCAGGCTCAGGTCGGCGCCGGTCTGGCACGCGCGCTTGATCAGGCCGACCGCCCGCGAGGCCGTGTGCGGTGGGACGAACTGCGTCGCGTACTTGCGGGCCTGCTCGAGGAACTCCGCGCCGCTGCTCGCGTCCCACACCTGATGCACGAGGCCAAGCGCGTGTGCGCGGTCGAAGTCGAAGGTCTCGCCGGTCGCCATCAGCTCGATCGCCCTCGCCTTGCCGACGAGCCGCACCAGCCGCTGCGTGCCACCGGTGCCCGGCAACACCCCCAGCTTGACCTCCGGGAGCCCGCACTTGCTCGGGCCTCGCCGGGCCACCCGCAGGTCGGCGGCCAGGGCGATCTCGAGGCCGCCGCCGACGCAGTGCCCGTTGAGCGCCGCGATCACCAGCTTGGGGGTCTGCTCGAGGCGGCTGATCGTCTCGTTGGCGTGCAGGCAAAAGTTGTACTTGAACTCGGGGTCGGCGCCCTGAAGCATCGCGATGTCGGCGCCGGCGCAGAAGAACTTCTCGCCCGCGCCGGTCAGCAGGATCACGTGAACGCCGGCGTCGAAGCGGGCCCGAAGGATCGCCGCGTCGAGCGCCTGCATGAGCTCGAAGGAGTAGCAGTTGGCCGGCGGAACATTCAGCGTGATCAGCGCGATGCCGGCATCGGCCTGGTAGTCGACGTGGGACATGGCGGCAGCATACACTCGCCGCGGTCTCATGTTGATGCGTGGCGTGCATGTCCACCGAGTCGACGTTCGCTTCGGCGACTGTGATCCCGCCGGGATCGTCTACTTCCCGCGGTTCTTCGACCTGTTTCATCAGGCGATGGAGACCTGGTTCGCCGCCGGGCTCGGGCTCGCGTACGCCAGCCTCATCGTCGACCGCAAGATCGGCTTCCCCGCGGTCCACAGCGAGGCCGACTTCAAGGCGCCGTGTGCCCTCGGCGAGACCATCGAGGTCGAACTGAGGGTCGCTCGTCTCGGCCGCAGCTCGATCGGCCTCGAGTACGTCGTCCGTGGCGTTGCCGGGGACATACGCCTGACCGGCGCGACCACCTCGGTGGTCATGGACCTCGACCCGGCCTCGCCCGGATTTCGCCGCGGCCTGCCGATCCCCGACGACCTGCGCGCCCGCATCCAGCGCTTCATGGCCGGCGACGGCGACGGCGACGAACCTGTCCCCGGGGACATCTAAGCAATGGCCGCGCTGACCTGGCTGCCGGCGCTCGGCGTCGCGGCGCGGCGCGGGTTTCATCGCGTCACGCCCGAGCCCTTCGCGCCTGCGACGTCGCCTACGGCGACCCGTGGACCAATATGTTGCAGCCGTTCTGGGCCGCGCCCTTGCTGGCGATCACCGGCGTGCGCGCGCGTGACATCACCGGCTACTGCGCGCTGTGGCTGCTGGCAGGCGGCCTGTGGATCTCCGCCTGCTTGCTGCTGCACGCCTGATCATTCGTCCCCGGCGCGACCACGAGCCCGCGGCGCCCGGGACACGCGGGTGTCGATGTACAGGCAAGGGCGCTTGCGCGCGGTCGCACGCGATCGGACGCCACGTGGGTCGTGATGCGATCGGGTATGGTGGACGTTGCCCATGACCGACACGCCCGCTGATCGCAGCCCAAAGAGCCGGGTCGGCACGACCTTCGCCGGCGAGTTCAACCTGCTCAAGTTCCTCGGTCGCGGCGACGTCGCCGACACCTTCGAGGCCGAGCTGCTCGACCCTCCCGCGCTCGTCATCGTCAAGATCGTGCGCGCCGAGCTGGCGGCCGACCGGGCCCAGGTCGAGCTGCTGCTGCGCGAGGCTCGCGAGACCGCCGCGATCGTCCACGACAACGTCGCCCAGGTGCTCGACGCCGACATCAGCCCCGAGGGCGAGCCGTATATCATCGGCGAGTACCTCGAGGGCGAGGACCTCGGCGTCATCCTGCGCCGGACCGGCAGGTTGCCGTGGCTGCGGGTACGCAAGCTCGGCCTGCAGATCGTCGCCGGCCTGAGAGCCGCCCACGAGGCCGGCGTGCTGCACCGCGTCATCAAGCCCAGCAACGTGCTCGTGCTGTCCGACGACACCGTCAAGATCGTCGACTTCGGGCTCGTGCGCCTCGAGAGCGTCACCGCCGACCGCGAGCCCGGCACCGTCGTCCTGGGCGACGCCATGCACTTCATCGCCCCCGAGCAGGCGCTCGGCGAGCAGGTCGACGCGCGCACCGACATCTACTCTGTCGGCGTTCTCCTCTACACGCTGTTGACCGGTCGCGTGCCCTTCTTCGGGCGGCCGACGCAGGTGGCGATGCAACACAAGTTCTCGACCGCGGCGGCGCCGGGCAGCGTCGCCCCGGAGGCCGGCATCCCGGCGGTCGTCGAGGCGCTGATCCTCAAGGCGATGTCCAAGCGCCGCGAGGCCCGCTTCGCCGACATGGCCGCGTTCGAGCAGGCCCTGCGCGAGGTCGGCGACGACGGCCAGCGCGGCGCCGTGGCGGGCGAGACCTCGCGCGTCCAGCCGACCACCGACAGCGCGATGTTCTACTCGCTCGAGGCCCTGCAGGCGCTGCTGGCGGGCACCCAGGACCCGCGCGCCCAGCTCGGCATCTACGAGAAGATGGGCAAGGCGCTGGTCACCCTCGCGGGCGGCAAGGACAGCGCCGAGGCCGAGGCCTGGCGCGGCTGGATCGCCCAGGGTCGCGATTACGCTTATTACCAGCTCGCCGAGGCCACCCTCGCCGCCGAGCGCTGGACCGACCTCGTGCAGGTGTACCGCGAGCACGCCGAGAGCACCACCGACCGCAACATGAAGATCGGCCTGCTCGGCGCGATGGGCTACGTCTACGACAAGTCGCTCGCTGACACGAAGCAGGCGATCGTCGCCTATCGCGAGATGATCGCGCTCGAGCCCAACTCGCCCGACGCCGTGCTCGCGCTGGCCCGCCTGTACGAGCGCGCGAGCTCCTGGGAGCCCGCGGCGACCGCCCTCGATCACTTCCTGACCCTGTGCACCGACCCGATCGTGCGCAGCGAGGAGCTGACGCGCGCCGGCCAGATCCTGCACCAGCGGCTCGCCGCCTCCGAGCGCGCCGAGGCCTACCTGCAAAGCGCCTTGCAGCTGCAACCCGGCCACGCGCCGGCGCTTGTGCTGCTCGCCGACATCTACCGCGGCCGCAAGGACATCGCCGGCCTCGCCGCCACCCTCGAGGCGCTGAGCGTCAGCGGGGCGAGCTACTACGAGCGCATCGAGGCCGGCAGCGAGGCCGGCTTCATCTACTACCGGCAGACCGGGGAGATCGAGCGCGCGACCGAGGTGTTCGCCCGCGTGATGGAGCTCGACCCGGAGAACATCCGCGTCGGCACCGTGCTCGCCAAGATCTGCTACGAGTCCGGCAACTACGTGGCCGCCGCGCCGATCTTCGAGATGCTGGTGCGCAAGGCCGTCGGCGCGCCGATCTCCCCCAAGGCCCACGTCGAGCTGTGCCTGCGCGCCGCCAGGGTGGAGCGGCTGCTCGGTCAGGGTCCGCGCGCGCTCAAGCTGTTTCGCAAGGCCCTCGAGCTCGATCCCGGCAACTGGGCCGCGCTGCTTGGCCAGGCCGACCTGCACTTCGAGGCCGAGAACTGGACCGAGGCCTTTAATGCCTACTCGAACCTGCTGACGGTCAGCGCCAAGGAGCGCACCGACAAGGTCGCGTCGATCATCAACTACCGGCTCGCCGAGATCAAGAAGCGGCAGAACCAGATGCCCCAGGCCGCGCCCTTCTTGCGCAAGGCGCTCGAGCAGGACCCCGGAAACTGGCCGGCGCTGCAGACCACGCTCGACATGCAAATGGCCGAGGGTGACTATCAAGGCGCCCTCAACACCCGCAAGGCGATGATCCACAGCGCCCCCAGCGACGAGGTCAAGTTCGACCTCTTCGTCGAGAGCGGCAAGCTGTTCCGCGAGCGCCTGCGCGACCCGCAAAAGGCCGTCATCGCCTACCAGAAGGCGCTCGAGCTGCGCCCGCGCGACCCGGCCGTGCTGCATCGCCTCCTCGACCTTTATACCGAGCGAAAGCAATGGCGCGAGGCGGTCGGCATCGTCGATCAGGTCGTCGAGGTCGAGATCGATCCGATCCGGCGCTCGCGTTATCACTACACCGCCGCGGTCGTGCTACGCGACGAGCTCGCCTCCGTCGAGGCCGCGCTCGAGCGCTTCGATCGCGTGCTCGCCGACGACCCGAGCATGCTCAAGGCGTTCCAGGCGATCGACACGATCATGACCCAGCGCAAGGACTGGAAGGCGCTCGAGCGGGCCTATCGCAAGATGATCAACCGCCTGCCGTCCGACGCCGAGCCGGCGCTGCGCATGATGCTGTGGACCAACCTCGCCGAGATCTATCGCTCGCGCCTGGTCGACTTCCGCGCCGCCGCCAAGGCCTTCGAGGTCGCCGCGGCCCTCGACCCCAACAACATGGACCGCTACCTGTTGCTGGCCGAGCTGTACGAGATGCTGGTCCGCAACGACCCGCGCGAGTTCACCGACCACCTGGTCCGCACGCACTTCACCTTGCTGCGCCTCGAGCCCTCGCGCTACGCCAGCTACCACCGCCTGTTCGACATCTATCTCGCGCGCCGCGAGCTCGACAAGGCGTTCTGCGTCGCCCGCACGCTGACTTTCCTCAAGCAGGCCAACGCGCAACA
>JAYUXQ010000366.1:0-4883 GCA_043752905.1 Nannocystis sp.
CGCTTGTCGGCGTGGCCGCGCCGGGCGAGTTTGGCGGCGATGTCAGCCATTTGAACTTGCACAAAACATTCTGCATCCCGCACGGCGGCGGCGGGCCGGGCATGGGCCCGATCGGGGTGGCGGCTCACCTCGCGCCGTACCTGCCGGGTCACCCGGTGATCACGTGCGGGGGTGTGACGCCGATCGGCCCGGTGGCGGCGGCGCCGTGGGGCAGCGCGAGCATCCTGACGATCTCGTACGTGTACATCCTGATGATGGGCGCGGCGGGGCTGACCCAGGCGACGCGCATGGCGATCCTCAACGCCAACTACATGGCGAAGCGGCTGGAGAAGCACTACCCGGTGTTGTATCGCGGCAAAAACGGCACCTGCGCGCACGAGTTCATCCTCGACCTGCGGCCGCTCAAGGCGTCCGCGGGGGTCGAGGGCGAGGACGTGGCCAAGCGGCTGATGGACTACGGCTTCCACGCGCCGACGATGTCGTTCCCGGTCGCGGGGACGCTGATGATCGAGCCGACGGAGAGCGAGCCGCTCGCGGAGCTTGACCGCTTCTGCGACGCGATGATCGCGATCCGCGAGGAGATCCGGAAGATCGAGGACGGCACGTGGCCCCGCGACAACAACCCGCTCAAGCACGCGCCGCACACCGCGGAGGTCGTCACCGCGAGCGCGTGGGACCGGCCCTACGCGCGCGAGGTGGCGGCGTTCCCGGCGAAGTGGGTCCGCGAACACAAGTTCTGGCCGTTCGTCGGGCGCATCGACAACGCGTGGGGCGACCGTAACCTGGTGTGCAGCTGCCCGCCGATGGAGGACTACGCGGAGGCCGCGCAGTAGCGGTGCGACGCCGCGGGGCGCCGGTCGGCTTGCATGCGCGAGGTTGTGGGCCGGGAGGCCTGCGCGGGCAAGCCGGGGGCCGACGAATGCTGCTGCTTTGCGGATATGGGCAAGGCGGTCCGCAACGCGTGCGAGGTCGAGTCGCTGTGCGAGACGGTCCTCGCGGACTGCGCGGACGTCGACGGCGACTGCTCGGCGATCGCGAACCCCAACGCGCTGGCTTGCACCTTTGCGGCGCTCGCGGGGTCCAAGAAGGGGCGCGTGAGCTGGTCATTCAACTCGGCCGACAACCCGGGCTACTGGCGCCACGACGTCGACGTGTACCTGATGGGCGACGGCACCGCGTTCGTGTTCGAGGACAGCTATCTCGACCTGTCGGGATCGACGATGGGCACCGGCCGCTACATGCTCAATATCCCCCAGCACTGGAGCGGCTGCGCGGCCGAGACGGACGCGCAGGCGCAGGCGCAGTGCCTGCGTGACGCGCTGACCGGCGAGACGGTGCACTGCGGCGACGGCTTCGAGTACACGGTGGATTGACCGCGTCAGCGGCGGTCGACGGAGGCGAGGGCGTCGGCGACGGTGGCGAAGCACGACATGCCATCGAGCTCGAGGCCGGCGTCGGCGATCGCCTGCGCGAGCGCGGGGCGGATGCCGCTGAGCGCGACCCGGACGCCGCGCAGGCGCAACACCCGGACGACGCGGACCAGCCCGCCCGTCCCGGCCGCGTCGGCCACGTCGGCGCCGGTGAGGTCGAGGATGACGTGGCTGGTGGGACCGACACCGGTCGCGCCGACGAGGGATGCGAGGGCGACCCCGATGCGCGCGTGATCGAGGCGGCCGATCGAGGGCATGGCGAGCACGTTTGGGCCGATCTGGATCACCGGCGCCGCGAGCAGGCGCAGCGCCTGGGCCTGGCCGGCGAGCAGCTCGCGGCTGCGTTCCAGCTCGAGCGTCTCGGCGCGGCGCTCGGTGACGTCGCGCTGGGTGACGAGGATCGCCGGCTGACCCGTGACCGGGTCGAGGCTCACGCGCACGACGGTGCCAGCCGCGTCCGCGAGGTCTCGTCGGGCGGGCTGTCGCCGCTGCGGGCGAGCATCTGCGCGCGGTCGGTCACGTGCCACAGCGGCAGGCAGGCGAGGTTGGCCCACCACTGCGAGCCGCGGTCGAGGTCGACGACCCAGACCGGCGACTGCAACACGTCGAAGATCGCCAGGTCGGCAGCGGTGTGGATACGGGCCATCTCAGGTCGCCAGGAAATCGACGAACAGCGCGGTGACGTTGTCCTCGCCGCCGCACGCGCTGGCGTCCACTGGACATGAGCTCGTCCATCGTCTGGCCGCTGTGCAAGCCAGCGACGATGAGGCGCGCTCGCTCGCGGGCTTCGGGCGCCCAGACGGCGAGCTGTCGGCCGCCCGCGGCGGTGTCGATCCGTGGTCGCGGTAGCCGTGACCCGTTGTGAATGATGTCCGGTGCTCCGTCGACCGAGATTTCTTGCAACTTCAGATTGCGCCATCCCGACATACCGGGATACCCCGGAGGCGACGATGGACGATGACGACCGGCCGACCACGAACCCGGATCTAAAGGCTCGTACACCCCCTCAGGGAGGTGAACCGCAGAGGTGCCTGGGGGTCGCTTCGTCCTGCAGGGCCGCATCGGCGCCGGCGGCGGGGCCGTGGTCGTCCGGGCGCGCGACCGACATTTCTCGAAGGATGTGGCGATCAAGCTGCTCCGCTCGCGCGACACGGACCTGCAGGGTCGCTTCACCCAGGAGTCGGAGGTGCTGCGAGAGATGGATCATCCGGCGATCGTGCGGGTTCTGGCCCACGACAGGGACGGCGACGATCTCTATACCGCCCTCGAGCTGCTCGCGGGTCACGACCTCGGCGAACAGCTGCTCCGCGGGCCGCTGCCGTGGCGGCAGGTCATCGAGATCGAGATCCAGATCGCCAGCGCCCTCGAAGCCGTCCACCGCAAGGGGCTCGTCCATAGCGACGTGAAGCCCGCGAACATCATGCTCGCCGACGGGGGCGAGCCGATGCGGGTGAAGTTGATCGACTTCGGCATCGTTCGCGTCACCGAGAACTACCGGCTCGGTGCACGGGCGGTGCAGCGGCGGCCGACGGACGTCGGCAAGGCGCTCCTCGTGTTCGACGCGGCGACGACGTCGGACTGCCCACTCACCGACAACCAGTGCAAGGCCAGGCTCTACGAGCGCCGCGCGGCGGCGGCACCGACGCCGGCCCAGCGCGCGCTTTATCTGCACAGCGCGCACCGGTCGTACCTGTTCCTGTTCGAGAAGACAGGTGATGTGCGCGACCTGTGCGAGGCGCGGAGGACCTTTGACGCGAGCCTCGCGGTCGACGGCCAGCCGAAGGAACAGCGCGCAAAGTTCGAGGCGGAGCGCGACGAGCTCGCCGCCCGCGAGCACCAGCAGCACGCGCGTTGCCGCAGCGTCGCCAAGCGGCGGGTCCCGAAACCCGACCCGCCGCTGATGGCTCGCCAGCCGACATCAGCATCACCCGGGCCAAGCGGTGGTTCCCGGGGAGTCGAACGACACCAGCGCGACCCAACCAGTGCCGGTCGATGGCCACACGCGCGGGCGGCCGAGTCGGGACAGGTGCGCATGTGCTACTTCATGGCTAAACGAACGGAGCTGCGTGTAGAAGTCTCGCCCCGGGGCGCAGGCACCGGTAATGCGCAGGTGAGCAGAGCCCATGCGATCGTCATCGGCGGGCGCGACACCTACGGCTTGTCCCCGGTCGTGGGGGGGCCGCCAGTGATCGGAGTGCTGGGCACCTCCTGCGAGCTTGCGCTCTTCATCGAGGATCGCGTCGGTCAGTTGAGATTTCGTGGGTGGGTTGCACCTGATCCATGACAGCCGAGTAACAGGTTCGCGCTCAAGAGAAACAGCAGGCCCGCGTTCGTTGGCTCATGCCGACCTCCACGCGCAGCGTGGGAGGCCGCGCCGGAAAACGCAACTCCGCGCGCCCGCGAACGTCGACGCGGAGTCTCAGGCGAGGGCGTCCGGCGGCGGGGCGACGACGACTTCGCCGTCGGGGTCGACGGCGCGAAGGTCGAGCGCGAGGGCGTGCAGGTGCAGGCGATCCGCCAGAGTCCCACCATAGAGGTCATCGCCGACGATGGGCCACCCGAGCCAGGCCAGGTGCACGCGGGCCTGGTGGCGGCGGCCTGTATGCAATGACAATGCGACCGTCGCCTGGCCCGGGCCGCGCGGGTGCGGGGGCTCGACGACGCTGAGGCTCGGCTGGCCGTCGGGGCGCACGGCGACGCGGCTGGGCTGGTCGCCGGGGCCGAGCGGGGCGCGGACCTCGATCGTGTCGCCAGCGGGGGTCAGCCATGGCCGCGTCGCCGGGGGCCACGGCTGGTCTTGCGGACATGTCACGAGGGCCAGGTAGCGCTTGGGCACCGCGCCGGCCGCAAAGGCGGCGCGGGCGGCCGCGTGGACCTCGAAGGTGCGGGCGAAGGCGACGACGCCCGAGGTGCCGCGATCGAGGCGGTGCACGGCCCCGCCCTCGCGCGGGTCCTCGCTGGCCCCTGCGCACTCGGGGAACGCTGCCGCGACGAGGTCGGCGAGCGCGGGCGGGTCCGTGGGGCGCAGGCGGTGGGTGTGCAGCCCGGACGGCTTGTCGACGTATACGAGGCGGTCGGTGACGGCGAGCACGACCAGGGGTGGGGTGGCGACCTCGGCGACGGGCACGGCGAGGACCAGGTGTTCGCCGGCTCGCACGCGGTGCGCGGGCGCAGCGAGGGTGCCGTCGATCTTCAGGCGTCCGGCGAGGGCGAGGCTGCGGGCGACCCGGCGCGACAGGCCCGCGACGCGCCGGCCGAGCACGACGTCGGCGCGCTCGCCCGCGTCCTCGGCGGTGACGACGAGGGTGATGTCACCGCTCACCGCGGCCTCTCGCGGCGCAGC
This sequence comes from Nannocystis sp., assembly GCA_043752905.1. Taxonomy (GTDB): domain Bacteria; phylum Myxococcota_A; class Polyangia; order Nannocystales; family Nannocystaceae; genus Nannocystis. Next base: position 4,774 of record JAYUXQ010000366.1, read on the forward strand.
TCGAGCGTCTGGCCCATTCGCCCGCCGTCGCGGCCCGGACCCTCGACGGTGGCCGTGATCGCGTCGGCGCCGGTGCGGCGGTACTCGATCACCTGCGGGAAGTCGTGCGC
>JAYUXQ010000367.1:0-4883 GCA_043752905.1 Nannocystis sp.
GCGCCTGGCCCGGGCAGCAGGCGCGCGCGGCGGTCGCGAAGAAAGCCACCGAGGTCGAGGGCCGAGCATCCCGGCAGGGTGTTAATGGTCATACCCGTATATCCTCTCGACTTTTCGCGCCCGCAACCATGGAGGATAACGCCGCAGGACATCGAGGAGGAGACCACAATGCGTATTTTCGTGACGGGAGCCACGGGCTTCATTGGTACAGCAATCGTGCGTGAATTGCTCGCGGCGGGGCACGAGGTGCTCGGCCTGGCGCGCAACGACGCCGCCACCGATACCCTGGCGCGGGCCGGCGTGGCGGCGCATCGGGGCGATCTGGCGGACACCGATAGCCTGGCCGCGGGCGCCCGGGCCTGCGAGGGCGTGATCCACACGGCCTTTATCCACGACTTCTCCGCGTATGCGGCCGCCGCCGAGACGGACCGGCGGGCCATTGAGGCGCTGTGCGCCGCGCTGGAGGGCTCGGGCAAGCCGTTCGTCTCGACCTCCGGCACCGCGATGCTCGCGCCCGGACGCACCGGCACCGAGGCGGATGGACCCGCACCCGGGAGCGCGGCGGGCCCTCGCGCCGCGGCGGAGGCGATCGTCCTGGGATCGGCGGACCGCGGCGTGCGTGCCAGTGTCGTGCGGCTGCCGCCGTCGGTCCATGGGGCCGGCGACCACGCCTTCGTGCCTGCGCTGATCGACATCGCCCGCCGCACGCGCGTCTCCGCCTTCATCGAGGACGGCGCGAACCGCTGGCCCGCGGTGCATCGGCTGGACGCCGCGCGGCTGTTTCGTCGGGCCCTCGAGCAGGCCGCGTCCGGATCACGCCTGCACGGCGTCGCCGAGGAGGGCGTGACGCTGCGCGCGATCGCCGAGGCGATCGCCGCGGGGCTCGGGGTTCCGCTGCGCAGCCTCTCTCACGAGGAAGCACGCGCGCACTTCGGCTGGCTGGCGGGCTTCGCCGCCATCGATAATCCGACGTCGAGCGCCCACACCCGCGACGCGCTCGGCTGGCAGCCGCAAGAGCCGGACCTCCTGACCGACATGCGGGACAACGGCTATTTTTCATGAGTCATGCGCCATGCGTCATGCGTCATTCGTCATGGCCCGTGGCGGGTCCACCTGACGGCGGGGTCAGGGCGTGCGCGCGAGCCAGGCGTTGCGTAGACCGAGCGTGCGCGGGGGCAGGTCGGGCGCGAGCTCGAGGCGAACGCTGCGGTGCGGGTCGGCGGTGACGGTGACGGGGCGCAGCTCGAGGCGGCCGCCGCGGAACACCGCGATGTCGACGCGCTCGCCCGGCTTGCGCTCGCCGATCCGGGTGAGCGCCTCGTCGCCGCTGCGCACGCGCTTGCCCCCGACGGCGATCAGCTCGTCGCCCAGCATCAGGCCGGCGGCGGCCGCGGGCGCGGCGGGCTCGATGTTTCGGATCGTGCGCTCGGGTGTCAGCACGAGTCCGGCGTAGGACTTCGTCGCCGGCTCGCTGGTGACCTTGACGCCGATCCGCGCGAGTAGCTCGGGCAGCGGGAGCTCGGCGGTGCCGTCGACGTACTTTGAAAAGAATGCGTCCATGGCCTCGCCGGCCTCGGCGCTGGCGGCCGCGAGGATGTCGGCCTGCGTCAGCCCCGTGCCGGTCCGGCCGTGGCTGGCCATCAGGCGGCGAAACAGGCCGAGCAGCGAGCCCTGCTGGCCGTGCTCGGCGGATCGCAGGCGCAGCTCGAGGTCGAGGCATACGCCCAACAGATGGCCCTTCTCATAATAACTGATCAGCGTATTGCCGTGCGCGGGGCTCGGCTTGTAAGCCTTGATCCACGCGTCCTGGCTGATCTCGCCGAGCGGGGCGTGGTTGCGGCCGGGCTTGCGTAGATATGCTGTCCAGGCCTCGCCGAGCTCGCGCACGTGGGTCTCCGGTGGCACGATGTCGGCCCGCACGAGGGCCTGCTGCTCCATCGTCTCCGTGAAACCCTCGTGGAACCATAGCAGGCGCGTGTAGTTCTCGCGGCTGTAATCATAGGGGACCATCGCGGCGTCGCGCAGGCGCTTGACGTTCCACAGGTGGAAGAATTCGTGGGCGGCGAGGTTGGCGAGGCGGCGATAGCCTGCTGGCTCGGAGAACATGTCCCTCTGGACACGTAGCAGGGTACTCGAGCCGTGCTCGAGGCCGCCGTCGCTGGTCTCGTCGGCGAGCACGAGGAACACGTAGCGGCGCAGCGGCAGGCCGCCCATCATGCGCGCGAAGGTGCCGACGATCTTTTGCAGGTCGGCGGCGATCTTCGCGGTGTCGGCGTTGCTGCCGGCCGGGGCCGAGAACACCAGCTCGACGCGCGCGTCGCCGACCGCGAAGCTGCGCAGCTCGGGGGCGCCGAGGAGGATCGGGGCGTCGACGAGGGTGTCGTAGTCGGGGGCGGTGAAGCGGGCGACGCCGGGGGTCGTCGGGCCGGGGTCGAGCGCGCTGTGGGCCCTCCAGTTCGGTGGCAGGGTGATCTGGACGGTCGCGGGGCGCGAGGTCCGGCCGACGAGATATAAAAAGATCGAGGGGCCGTTGAGGCTGGCGTGGCGGTCGTCGACGAAGCTGGTGCGCACGCCGGGCTCGTCGGCGAACACCCGATAGCGGATCCGAAAGCCCTTGCGGCCGTGGGCGACGCGCCAGGTCTGCTTGTCGACGCGCTGGACCGGCAAGGGGTCGCCGTCGATGTCCTCGGCGCGCAGGCCATCGATGTGCCGCGCGTGATCGCGGACGAGGTAACTGCCGGGAGTCCAGGCGGGCATGGCGACCTGCGAGCGGGTGCCTCCGGGGCGCGGCACGGTCATCGTCACGTGGACCCACTGCTGGGTCGGCGCGGGGATCTCGAGCGTGTACTGGATCGGGTCGCGCAGGACCCCGGCGGGCGCATGCGGGCCGGTTGGTGTGGCAGTGGGGGCCGCGGCGCAGGCGGCGAGGGCCGCGGCGAGGACGAGCGGCAGGGGGTGCATGCGGGCGCAGTGTAACAGTGGGCGTCGACTCAGACGTGGGCGCGCAGGGTGCTAAAGCGGACGCTGCGCTCGAGCTGTGGGGCGGGCGGCGGGCCCGGCGTCGGTCGGGCCGCGGTGATGTCGGCGGGGATCTTGAGGACGAGGACGGTGCCGACGCCGGGGGCGCTGTCGACGGTCAGGACCCCGCCCATCAGCTTGAGGAGGCCGAGGGTGATCGTCAGGCCGAGGCCGGTGCCGCCGTAGCGGCGGGCGGTGGCGGCGTCGGCCTGCTCGAAGGGCTCGAAGACGCGGACGATCTGCTCGGCGGTCATGCCGATGCCGGTGTCGCTGACGCGCAGCTCGAGCCACGCGCCCTCGCGGTGGACCGACAGGCCGATCTCGCCGTGCTCGGTGAACTTGGCGGCGTTGGCGAGGAGGTTGTACACGATCTGCCGCGTGCACACCGGGTCGCCGACGACCGTACGATCGTCGCCGAGCAGGACCTCGATGACGAGGCTGTTGGAGCGCCGCTGGATCGCGGGCTCCATGGCCTCGATCAGCTCGCGCAGGCACTGGGCGAGGTCGAAGCGGACCGGGTCGAGGCGCATCTGCCCGGCCTCGATCTTCGAGATGTCGAGGATGTCGCCGATCAGCTGCAACAGGTGGCGACCGGCGCTCTCCATGCGCTCGGCGTCGGCGACGATCTGCGACATGCCGCGCTCGCCGGCCTCGTCGCGCACGAGCTCGACGTACCCGAGGATCGCGTTGAGCGGGGTGCGCAGCTCGTGGCTCATGTGCGCGAGGAAAGCCGACTTCGCCTTGCTCGCCTGCGCGGCCGCGTCGGCGGCGCTCTGGGCCGCGAAGGTCTCGTCGCTGCGACGAGTCAGCTCGACGTTGCTCTGCATCAGCTCGGCGTGGCGCTCCGCGAGCGCGACGCGGGCCGTGCGTGCGGCGCTGCGGGCCAGCTCGCGCCCGCGTACGGCCGCGCGGGCGGCCAGGCCGACGATCAGCAGCATGGCGGTCGGGATCACCGTCAGCACCATGCGCAGGTCGGACTGCGGGATCTCGGCGGGGTACAGCTCACCGCGCGTGACCAGGATGCCGGCCCACAGCGCGGCGCAAGGCAGGGTCCAGCGGATGACGCTACGCGCGTCGAACACGGTGCTCAGACCGATCGCCACGGCGAGCGCGACGGGGGTGAGGCCGAGCGCCGCGCTGGTCTCGGCGGTCAGGCCGACCGCGATCGTGGTGACGAGCCAGCCGGCGATGCCGAGGCGCGCGGCGGCGAGGCTGCGATTTCGGTGCAGCAGCACGATCGCGGCGCCGAGCACGAGCGCGCCGCCGAGGTACACGAGGCCCTCGATGAGGTCGATCCGCAGGCCGCTCGCGCCCCAATCGGCCAGCGCCCGCAAGGCGAGGGTCGCCGTGACGCCCGCCGCGGGGTAGAGCCCGGCCGGCAGGGCACGCGCGCGCAGTGCATCGTCCGAGAGCAGGTCACGCTCGCTGGGGATCCCGTTGACGATCGATGAGCTGGCCACGCCAGCCGGGAGCATACGCAGGCGGGGCCGTGTTGCCAGCGCCCGGACGGGGGCAGGGGCCGGAAAATATGCCCCCGGTCACCTCCGGGAAGCCCGAACGGGGCCCCGATGCCCGGGATCGCGCGCCTTGCCATGCATCGCCGGGATCGCCAGGATCGCACGCATCGCCGGGATCGCACGCATCGTCGGGATCGCACGCATCGTCGGGATCGCATGCATCGCCGGGATCGCATGCATCGCCGGGGTCTCACATGTCTTTGGCGCTGTAGACGGCCTCGACGACGATCGAGGCCGGCATGCGGTCGAGGGTCGCGGGGAATTTCCAGGTGGACGCCACGCGGGTCAGGCATGGGCCGATCGGGCCGAGCTGGGTGGCGCCCCACTTGAGCTGGGCCGAGGTGACCT
>JAYUXQ010000368.1:0-1895 GCA_043752905.1 Nannocystis sp.
GCGCGTCTCACTTCTTCTCTTCCTTCTCGAGGTGCCGGAAGATCGTGCGGGGGTCGACGCCGAGGTCGCGGGCGGTCTTGGTGCGGTTGCCGGCGTTGAGCGCGAGGACCTGGTTGATGTAGTCGCGCTGCCACAGCTCACGCGCCTCGGCCAACGGCAGGATCTGCTCCGGGGCCGCGATCGCGATCGGGGCACCGGCGCTGCCGGGCATGTCGATCTCGAGGTCGAGGTCGCGGGCGGTCAACGCCGGGCCGTCGGCGAGGACCAGCGCCTTTTTGATGTGGTTCTCGAGCTGGCGGATGTTGCCGGGCCAGTTGAAGCGCAGCAGGGCCCGCTCGCCGCTGGGGTCGAAGGGGTGGGCGGCGTCGATCTTGGCCCCGTACTCGCGCGCGTAGCGGGTCACGAAGTAGCGGGCGATCAGGGCGACGTCGTTGCCGCGCTCGCGCAGCGGTGGGAGGTGGATGTCGATGACGTTGAGGCGGTGATAGAGGTCCTCGCGGAAGCGGCCGGCGGCGACATCCCTGGCGAGGTCGCGGTTGGTCGCCGCGACCACGCGGACATCGATCGGGGTGGTCCTGGTCTCGCCGACGCGCTGGATCTGGCGCTCTTGCAACACGCGCAGGAACTTGACCTGCAGCTGCAGCGGCAGCTCGCCGACCTCGTCGAGGAAGATCGTGCCCTTCTCGGCGGCCTGGAACTTGCCGATTTGGTTGCCGACGGCGCCGGTGAAGGCGCCCTTGACGTGGCCGAACAGCTCCGACTCGATCAGGTTCTCGGGGATGGCGCCGCAGTTGACGGTGACGAGCGGGCCCTTGGCGCGCGGCGACCGGCTGTGGATCTCCTGGGCGATGAGCTCCTTGCCGGTGCCGGTCTCGCCGGTGACGAGCACGCTGATGTCGGTGCCGGCGACCTTCTCGACCCGCTTGTAGACCTCGATCATCTGCGGACACGAGCCGATGATCTGGCCGAACTTGACGTCGTCGAGGCGCTTTTGCAGGCCGACGGCGTCGCTGCGCAGCTCGTTGACGAGCTTGGCGTTCTTGATGAACAGGGCGGCCTGGGCGGCGTAGACCCGCAGGGTCTCGAGCTGGCTCTGCTTGAACAGGTTCACGACGCTGTTGTTACCGACGTAGATCAGGCCCAACAGCTCGCCGCGGACGATCAGCGGCACGCACATCACGCTCGAGAGCTTGAGGTTGATCACCGACATGCTGTTTTGAAAGCGCGTGTCGTGATAGGCGTCCGAGATGATCTGCGGCTCGCGTGAGGTGATGACCTCGCGGATGATCTTGTCGGAGAGCAGCTGCTCGGGGTCGTCGACCGGCTGGCGGTCGAGGCCGCGGGCGACGCGGACGTCGTAGCGGTCGCCCTCGGCGAGCACGAGGAAGCCCTTGCTGGCGCTGGTCAGCGAGACGACTTGATCGATCAGCTCGTCCAACAACCCGTCGAGGCTGCTCTCGGCGCGCAGCAGCAGCTCCGAGAAGCGCTGGAGCTGGCGCATGGCCTCGATCTGGACCTTGGCGGCGCTCTCGGGGTCGTTGGGCGCGGGCTGGGGGTCGATCGCGGCGAAGGTGAGCTCGACCGGGCCGACGACGAACACGTCGCCGTGGCGCAGGTTGTGCTCGCGGAGCTTCTTGCCGGCGACGAAGAAGGGTGCGCTGCGGCTGGCGGACTCGAGCTTGAAGTTGCCGGCCTCGTGCTCGATCGTACAGTGCGTCGCGGCGATGTCGGTGCCGGTGATCGCGACGTCGCACTCGTGCGAGCTGCCGATCGAGGTCAGACGACGGAGCAGCTTGAAGCGGACGGTCGCGCCGTCGGGGCCCAGGTATTGCAGATGGGGCATGGCTGGTGGTGATGGTCTGGAAAGAGCCAGGACTAGAATCGGAGGGTCATGC
>JAYUXQ010000369.1:0-4863 GCA_043752905.1 Nannocystis sp.
GGGTCGGCCTCGGCCTCGTTGTGAGCCCGGTTGAACAGGTCGAGCTGCGGCACCACCCCGCGGTCGCTCGCCTCGAGTCGCGCGAGGAGCTTGTGGGCCCGCCGCAGCACTGACGCCGGCAGGCCAGCCAGGCGCCCGACCTGGATCCCGTAGCTGTGCTCCGCCGGTCCGGCCTCGACGCGGTGCAGGAACACGATCGTCCCCCGATCCTCGTGCACCGCCACGTGCACGTTGCGCAGCCCGGCGAGCTTGTCCGACAGCGCGGTCAATTCGTGATAGTGGGTGGCGAACAACGCCCGGCAGCCGATCTGATCGTGGATGAACTCCGTGATCGCCCACGCCAGCGCGAGCCCGTCGAAGGTCGCCGTGCCGCGGCCGATCTCGTCGAGCAGCACCAGCGATCGCGGGGTCGCCTGGCTCAAGATCGCCGCCGTCTCGCGCATCTCGACCATGAACGTGCTGTCGCCGCGCCCGAGGTCGTCCGCCGCCCCGACGCGCGTGAAGATCCGGTCGACCACCCCGACCCGCGCGCGCACGGCCGGCACGTACGCGCCCGCCTGCGCCAAGATCGTGATCAGCGCCGCCATCCGCATCACCGTGCTCTTGCCGCCCATGTTGGGCCCCGTCACCAGCAGGAAGCGCGCCAGGCCGCCGACCGCCCCCGCGTGGGCGCGCACGCCGAGGTCGTTGGGCACGAAGCGACCCGCGCCGAGCATCCGCTCGACCACGGGGTGCCGGCCCTCCTCGATCTCGAGCACCGGTTCGTCCGTCAATTCGGGTCGCACGTGGCCATGGGTCTCCGCCACCTCGGCCAGCCCCGCGAGCACGTCGAGCCGCGCCAGCGCCTCGCCCACCTGACACAGCCGCTGCCCTGCCCCGCTGACCTGCTCGCGCAGCGCCAGAAATAGCGCCTGCTCGCGCTCGAGCGCCAGGCTCTGCGCGCCCAGGACCGCCGTCTCGTGCTCGGCCAGCTCGGGCGTCACGTAGCGCTCCGCGTTGGTCATCGTCTGCTTGCGGATGTAGTCCGACGGCACCCGCGTCAGCTGCGACTTCATCACCTCGATGTAGTAGCCGAACACGCGATTATGCTGGACCCGCAGGTTGGCGATGCCGGTCCGCTCGCGCTCACGGGCCTCGATCGCCGCCAGCGCCTCGCGGCCCCCGTCGCGCAGCGCGTGCTGGCGATCGAGCTCCGCGTCCGCCCCCGGACGGACCATCCCGCCGTCACGCGTATGCGCCGGCGGCTCATCCACCAATACGCGCGCCAGCTCGGCGTGCACGTCCGCCAGCAGGTCCCCGCCGAGATCCAGCAGCGCCGGCAATCGGCTCGGATCGCCCGTCTCGGGGCATGGGGTCGACACTCTCGCCACCTGTCCCTCGGGACCTGTCGGTTCAGGCAGGCGCGCGCGCGCCAGCTCGCACAGCAACCCATGCACGCCATGCGCGCCAGGCAGCGCCGCCAGCGAGGCCCGCAGGGCCCCGAGCTCTCGCGGCGTCGCGGTCCCGAGCCGCGCCCGCGCGGCCAGCCGCACGATGTCTCGGACGTCTTTCAGGCGCTCCTGCAGCGCCTTGCGCAGCCGCGGCTCGGCGATCAATGCCTCGATCGCCTGGTGCCGCGCCGCGATCGCCGGCAGCGTCCGCAGCGGCGCCCCGAGCCACTCACGCAACATCCGCGCGCCCATCGCGGTGCGCGTCGCGTCGACGGCCCACAGCAGACTCCCCTTGCGCTGCCCGTCGCGCAGCGTCTTGAAGATCTCGAGGTTACGCAGCGAGGTCTCGTCGAGGATCAGGCGATCGTCGAGCTCGTGCCGGCGCAGGCGGTGGATCAGCAGCGTGTGCCCTGGCTGGGTCTCCTCCGCATACGCGAGCGTCAGCGCGGCCGCCCGCGCCTCACAGGGCAGCAGCGGCTCGCCGCCGCTCTCGGCCCGTAGGTGCTGCACCCGCGCGACCACCTCGGCCGGCACCGCCTTGCTGTCACGCCCCTCCAGCCGCGGACACCCGGGCCCGAGCGCCTCGCGCAGCCACGGGTGCAGCCCCGCATCGACCAATATCTCGCGCGGACCCAGCCGCGACAGCGCGGCCCGCAGCGACGCCCCGTCGACGCAGCGCAGCGCGAAGAACTCGCCGCAGCTGACATCGAGCGCCGCGACCCCGAAGCCCTCCCCGACCGTAGGGGAATGCGTCGCCGCCCCGGCCCCCTCGGCGACGATCGCCAGGAGATAGTTCGGCTCCTCGCTGCGCAGGTGCTCCTCGTCGACCAGCACACCGGGCGTCACCACCCGCACCACCTCACGGCGCACGATCTTCGGCCCCTTGCGCAGCCTGGCCTGCTCGGGCGTCTCCATCTGCTCGCAGATCGCCACCTTGAAGCCGCGCTCGACCAGCGTCCTCAGGTACCCACCGATCGCGTGGTACGGCACCCCCGCCATCGGTACGCGGTCGACGTCACCCTTGTCCCGCGACGTCACCGCGATGTCGAGCACCGGCGCGACCGTGATCGCGTCGTCGAAGAACATCTCGTAGAAGTCCCCCATGCGAAACATCAAGATCGCGTCGGGATACCCGGCCTTGATGTCGAGGAACTGACGCATGACCGGCGTGTCGGCCGAGGTGTGCGGAGCATTCACGGTGCGTGGTTGTAGCGCATGAAAGCCGTCGCCGCTCGCTCCCGCGCCTCAGCAAAATCGGTGTGCTGGCAAACATAAATTACACGAACCCCCTCCACAGCCGCGCCTGCGCCCGTTCTCGGGCAGCCCGGATCACCCCCGGCTTCCCCCAGGTCTCCTGCGGTTTTCCCGCCCGGCCGTCCCGGCACCCCGAGATCGCGGCAGGGTCCCCGCCTGCGCACCCCTTCCGGCCCCGGTCCCACGCGGTCTGCCACCGATGACGCAACCGAGACCCCATCACGTCCACGAACTCCATCCAATCCACGGCCACTCATTTGTCGCAGCAATGTTCGCGCCTCGATCGTTCAATCCGCCAATTCGAAGCCCTCGCGGGCCATTTGCTGCCATTCCCCTTTTTGCTTGCGCGTGCGTTTGACGCTTTCCCGCGGGGATGGCCCACAGGCCTTATTTCGCGGCAGGGCCTTGTGAATCGTCCGTGGATGATGATATGAACGTTTGGGCCGGTTCATGGAGTTCGCGTCGAACTACCAGCGGTCAGAGGGTGTCGACATGAATACTCGTATTTATTTGAGCCTGGTCCTCGTCGCCGGCTGCACCGATCCAATGGACGGCACCGCCTCCACTGATTCCACTGGTTCAGTAAGCACGGACACTTCACAGGCGACCGACACCGACGCGCCGACCACCGACGCCACCGAACAGGGCGGCAGCCAGGACGGCTCACAGTCAGGCACCAGCGCAGCGGACACCGGCACCTGCATGGGCGATCGCGGCCCCGCGCCGCTCCTGCTCGGCGGCCAGGACGACCTCGCGGCCCCTGGTGCCTACGCCGTGCTCGCCAGGGCCGCGATCACCAACGTGCCCGGCACATCGATCGTCGGCGGGCACGTCGGCTTGAGCCCCTCGGCGGCCAGCGAGATCGACGGCTTCGCCCTCGTGCTCGCGCCGGACGGCGTGTACGCCACCTCGCCGACCGTCGTCGCGCCCTTTCGCGTCTACGCGGCCGACTACGCCGCCCCCACGCCGATCCTGCTGACGACCGCCGTGGTCGCCATGCAGGCCGCATACACCGACGCCGCCGGCCGCCCCACCGACCATCTCGACCTCAAGGATGGCAACCTCGGCGGCCTGACGCTCCCCCCCGGCGTGTACACCTGGGGCACCACGGTCATCATCCCCGAAGATGTCACCCTCGACGGCTGCGAGGACGACGTCTGGATCCTCCAGATCTCGGGCGACCTCGACGTCAGCACCGGCAAAGAGGTCGTCCTCGCCGGCGGCGCGCAGGCCAAAAACGTGTTCTGGCAGGTCGCAGGTCAGGCCACCGTCCACGTCGAGGCGCACCTCGAGGGCATCGTGCTGTCCAAGACCGGCATCACCCTGCAGACCAAAGCCTCGCTGCACGGCCGCGCATACGCGCAGACCATGGTCGCACTCGACAAGAACGCCGTGACCATCCCGTAAAGCGGTCGCACGCGGACGCCCGCCGCGACGAAGCCGCGGAAACTGCCTGCATTGCGCGGCGAATAAGCGGCAAAACGAATTGCCAGCATGCGTTTCGTTGGGCCACGATTCGCGGCGCACGCCATATTTATTTCTCGGGCCCCACGCTTGCGATCCGGCGCTTCGCGACCACGCTACGATCGGGCCTGCTGGACGGCGTCGGCCCGCCCCATTCACAGAATCGTCGTCGCTGATCGGTCCACTTGGGGGCCGCCAGCGACCAGGAAGAGATACAGAGTATGAATTATCGTATTTCCTTGTCCCTGGCGCTCGTCGCCGGCTGCTCTGGTGAAATCAACGTCGACATCAGTAACACCGATGGCTCGCAAGGCTCGACCTCCGCGCAGACCACCGGCGACACCGGGGCCACGAGTCCCGGCACCGCCACCGAGGACCTGCCGACCAGTGATACCAGCGCGTCGGACACCGAGCAGAGCGGCAGTCACAGCGCCTCGCAGACCTGCTCGGGGACCACGCAGGACACCGCCGGTACAGCGAGCACCAGCGACCCCGGTACGGCAAGCACGACTGGCGAAACCACTGGCGACACCACGGGCGAAACCACGGGCGAAACCACGGGGACCACCGGCGGCTGTATGCCCAAGGTCGACGGCCCCGCGCCGGTCGTGCTCGGCATGCCGGACGACCTTGGCACGCCCGGCGCGTACGCCGTACTCGCCAAGACCGCGGTCACGAGCGTCCCGGGCACCTCGATCGACGGCGGCAACGTCGG
>JAYUXQ010000370.1:0-1887 GCA_043752905.1 Nannocystis sp.
CGACCTCGATCCACCCTCGAGCCGATGCCCGCCGACCGCGAACAGAGCGACCTCGACAGCGCCGGGCTGGCTCCCACGCCACCGCTCGCGCGCGAGGGCCTCGCCGACCCGCTCGCCGATCCACTGCGCGACCCGTTATCCGAGCAGCCGCGCGTGCGCCTCGAGGGCGACCTCGCGGGCGAGCAGCGGCGCACCACCTTGCCGCCCCCGCGTGAACGTGACGACGAGCTGATGGACAACCCGCCGGTCGGTGACCACCACCGCGGTCGGCTCGGCGGTCATCAGAAGGGCCGTCGCATGCGGCTCATCTTCGGCGTCGTCCTCGTCGCCCTGATCGCGGGCGGCGTGGCGGTGATGGTCTGGTACGTCCGCAACAAGCCGCCGGAGCACTCGAGCCAGTTCGAGCTACCCGCCGGCAGCGACCTCGAGGGTCGCCCGCGCGTGATGACCTGGACCGGCGGCAAGGCGCGCCTCGGCCTCGACCGCAAGCCGCCCGGCGTCCTCGAGATCGCGCTGCCCGACCGCACGCTGCGGCTCGCCGAGGGCAGTGACCAGGCGCAGATGAAGATCGATGTCGAGGACGGCAAGACCGTCGCGCTCAAGGTGATCTTCGGCGACGTGGTCGAGGACCTCGCGCCCGGCGCCCGCCCGTTGCTGTGAGGCGTCAGGCCGGCGCTGGCATGATCGCCGCCAGGTCGGCGGGCCACGGCGCCGTGAACTCGACGCGCTCGCCGGTCCCCGGGTGGTCGAAGCAGATCGACACCGCGTGCAGCGCGTGGCGGGCCAGGCCGAGCTCCGCCTCGAGCTTGGCCAGCGCGAGGGCCGGCGGCGTCGTCGACCCGGAGCGCTCGCCGTCGACGACCGCCAGGAAGCGGGCCTCGTCGAGCCCGTACAACTTGTCGCCCAGCAGCGGGTGACCGATCTCCGCCATGTGCACGCGGATCTGGTGCTGGCGGCCGGTCTCCGGCTTGACCTCGACCAACGTGATCGGCGCGCCGCGGAACTCGCCGTGGGCCAGCGGCGTCACCCCGGTCGCCGCATGCACGCCGCCGTCATCGAGCGCACGTGGGCCAATTTTGATGTGGATCTCCGAATCCTTGGCTGGCCCGAGGGGCATGTCGATACGGACAGGTTCGGGGACGTGCCCGACGCACAGCGCCCAGTAGCGCTTCTCGACCCTGCGGTCGGAGAACGCCCGCTTGAGCACGCTCGCCGACCCGCCGTGACGCCCGAAGATCAGCACACCGGAGGTCTCGCGGTCGAGGCGGTGGGCCATGTCCCAGCCGTGACCCCGACCCATGCGCCCGCGCATCACCGCCGTCAACGTGTGATAGTGATAGCGGGCGGACGGGTGCACCGGCAGGCCGGCGGGCTTGTCGAGGACCAGCAGGTCGGCGTCGCGGTGCAGCTCCGTGTAGTCGAGGACCACGCTCGGCTCGCTCGGCGCGGGGCGCTCGATGACGAGGGCCTCGCCGACGCGCAGGCGCTGGGCGGGGCGCAGGATGACCTCGCCGGTGTCGGCGCGACGGACCCGGCCCGAGGCGACGATCTCCTGCACGCGGGTGCGTGACAGCCGGTGGATGCGGCTGACCAGGAAGCGGTCGAGGCGAAAGCCGTCGCGGGCGCTGTCGACGACCAGGGGGATGTAGATCATGGCTTCACCGGCGTGCGGCTCCATGTCCTGGTCTTTCGCGTCCACGTCGCATGTTATAACGTCCAGGCGATGACCGACGCTGCGCAGAAGTCGACCTCCTCGTCCCCTGGCTCGGGCACCTCGCCCGCGGAGGAGCCGCAGGGGTCGCTCGGCGCCGTGCTCATCGGCGGTGCGATCTTGCTGGTCGCGGCGCTGTTGATCTTCTGGCCCGGCAGCGACGGCGCCACCAACAA
>JAYUXQ010000371.1:0-1886 GCA_043752905.1 Nannocystis sp.
GCTGGGTCATCGAACGCACGACCCACCGCCTGCGCCCGCAGTACATCGGTCGCGAACCCCGCGAGATCGCGAACCTGCGCGCCGCGGGCGAGGCGATCACCGAGCCGCACGTCGAGCCGATCCTGTGTGTCACCGGCGACACGCAGATCGAATTCTTCGACGACAACGAGGTCGCCCGCCGCTGCCGCGTGCTCGTCCACGAGGTCACCAGCTGGGACGCCCGCCGCGACGTCGCACAAACCCGCAAGTGGGGACATACTCACATCGACGAGATCGTCGCCCGCGCCGAACAGTTCACCGGCGACGCCCTCGTCCTCGTCCACCGCAGCATGCGACACACCCGCGCCGACGCCGAGGCGGTCGTCAAGCAGCGCTTCCCCGCCGACATGCACGGGCGCATCCACGTGTTCGGTCATTGATATCGCCTGCTCGTATGAAGGACCGCGGAGATTGCGATGTGCTCATCCTCGGGGCCAGCTTCGCTGGCATCGAGCTCTACTATAAACTTCGCCGCAGCCGCGCGGGCCGGCGCCTGGCGATCACGATCGTCGATCGCCAGGCCGAGCATGGTTACATCCCGCTGGTCCAGGAGCGGCTGACCGGGCGGCTGTCGCTCGCGGGTAGCGCCCTGCCGACGCAATGGTGCGTGCAGCAGGACCCGAACGCGCGCTATGTAATCGATGAGGTCGTCGGCTTCGAGCCGGGGTCGCGGGAGGTCTCGCTGGCCTCCGGGGCGCGGCTGCGCGGGCGCTTCGTCGTGGTCGCGCTGGGCTCGTCGCTCACCCCGCCGCCGGGGATGGTGGGTCACGCGCAGCTGCTCGGCTACAAGTTTGCCCACGAGTTCGTGGTGGCGCAGCGCAAGCTGTGGGACCGGCTCGAGCGGCCGGGGGCGCCGCACGTGGTCGTCATCGGCGGTGGGATCAGCGGGGTCGAGCTGGCCGGGGACCTCGCCAGGATGTCGCACCACAAGGCCCCGCCGGGGCAGGGGCTGACCGTGACGCTCGTCGACGGTGGAGACAGTCTGCTGCGCGGGCTGACGCCACGGGCGGGGCGCATGGCGGCGAGGCAGCTGACGCGCCAGGGCGTGCGGCTGCGGCTGCGTACGCGCGTGCTCGAGGTCGGGACCGACAGCATGCGGCTGCACACCGCCGACGGCGAGCCGGACGCGCTGCGCCACGACGGTGCGTTCTGGGCCGGCGGGATCCGTGCGGCGCCTGTCCTCGCGCAGCTCGGGCTGCCGACGGTCCGCGGCTATCTCGCGGTCGCGCCGACGCTGCAGTGCGGCGGGCATCCGCAGGTGTTCGCGTGCGGCGACGCGGCGCGCGTCGTCGACGAGAGCGGCGAGTGGCCGACGATGCAGCGGGCGATCGAATGCATCTGGGAGGCGACGGTCGTGGCCAGAAATATTCTCGCGCTCGCGGGGACGTCGGGCGCGACGCCGGTGTTGCGTCGGCTCACGCTGCGTCGCGACTTCCCCCACGGCGTCAGCATCGGCGCCGCCTCGATGATCGTGTACGGCTGGCTGGCGGTCGAGCTCGGGTTCCTCGGCGTATGGTTTCGCAGGTTCCTGATGAAGATGTACTTTCGTCGCTACGGCGCACCGGGAGGCGTCGGCCCGGCACGCCGGCCGGCCGTCGCGGATGCAGACGCCGTCGCGGACCCGGGGGCGTGAGGCACCGGCAGGGCTCATGACATCACGGCGGCGGGCGCGTGCGATCGACCGCGCGCGAATGCCCGCGCTTCGGCATGCTCGCGCGCATGCCGTCACTTCGATCTTCGCTGTCATTTTCGATCCTGCTGTGCGCCTGCGGGGACGATGCCGCGACCAGCACCGCGGCCACCACCACGGGGGACACGTCCGGCGCCTCCACGGGCGCGAGCGCGGC
>JAYUXQ010000372.1:0-4858 GCA_043752905.1 Nannocystis sp.
GCGTCCTCGTTGCGCTTGCGCCGCAGGCCGGTGTTGGTGTCCGCGAAGTGGCGCGTGCGCATCACCGCGGGAGCGTACAACCGCGCAGACCGACAGTCACGCGCCCTGGAACGCGGTACGTGAGGCGCTCGCCGGCCAGGCTTGGGCGGCGAGGCCCCGGTATATGCGCCCCGGTCGGGGGTAGCGGCGACGGGAGGTGTGGGTCAGCGCCTCGTAGAGGATCGCGGCGAGCGAGTAGATGTCGCTGCGAACGGTGGCCGCGGTGCCGTCGTAGCTGGCGGTCACACGTCGTCGTCGAGCAGCAAGAAGCCGGTGCG
The DNA here is from genome assembly GCA_043752905.1 of Nannocystis sp. Classification (GTDB taxonomy): domain Bacteria; phylum Myxococcota_A; class Polyangia; order Nannocystales; family Nannocystaceae; genus Nannocystis. The sequence continues at coordinate 318 of JAYUXQ010000372.1, forward strand.
GGTCAGCACGGCGTGGCCGCTGAGGTGCACGCGGTCGCCGACGAGGGTGCAGCGCAGCTCGCCGCTGCGGCGGCTCAACTGGCGCGCGAAGAGGCTCTGACGGTCGAGGCGGGCAGCCCAGTAGGGGGCGAGGGTGCAGTGCGCCGAGCCGGTGACCGGGTCCTCGGGGATGCCCTGCGAGGGGGCGAAGAAGCGGGACACGAAGTCGACGCCCTCGATGTCGCCGGGAGCAGTGACGCATACGCCGAAGATGTCAGGTAACGCCGCGAGGGCGCCCATGTCGGGGCACACTGAGCGGACGGCGGCGGCGTCGTCGAGCACGAGCAGCCAGTCGCGCGCGCGCAGGACCTCGCGCGGGGTGCAGCCCATCGCCTCGGCGAGGCCGGCGGGGCTGTCCGACGGGATACCTGGGCGGGACGGGAAGTCGAGGGTGTACTCGTCGCCGTCGCGGGTGACGGCGAGCTCGCCGGACTGGCTATGAAACACGAGGGAGCGGCGGCCGGGATGCACGCGGGTGCACAGCACGAAGGCGGCGGCGAGAGGCGTGCGGCATCACCGGGCCTCGAAGCAGCCGCGCGTGGCCTTGCAGCTCTCCGGGACCGACAGGCCGCCGTCCGGCCCGGTGATGAACTGGGTGCGCAGGCAGTGGTAGTGGCTCGAGCGCGAGGTCGTGAAGGCGTCCGGGGTGTCGCGCCCGTAGACGTGCAGGGCCTTGGTGCGCAGGTGCTTGCAGACCGGCTGGGTGGTGTCGTGGACGCGGAGGAAGGTCGGCATGGGGTGGCTCCTCAGGTCGGCATGGCGATGTCGGTCGCGCGGTGGAGGGCGTCGCGCAGCAGGCCCTGCGCGAGCGGAATTTTGTAGGCGTTGTGCTTGAGTGGTTTGGCCTGGGCGAGCGCGGCGGCGGCGGCCCGGGCGAACAGGGCGGCGTCGGGCTTTTGCCCCTCGAGCGCGGCCTCGGCCTCCGGGCTGCGCCACGGGACGGGCGCGACGTGGCCGAGGACGACGCGCACGGACTTCATGACACCTGCCTCGAGGGACAGGCTGACGACGGCCTCGGCGAGCGGCCAGTCGTGCGACTGCTTCTCCTTGACGACGGAGTAGGCGGAGCGGCGGGCCTTGTCGGCGGGCGGGAGCTTGACGCGCACGAGGACCTCGCCGGGCGCGAGGCTGTGCTCGCGCTTCGGGTCGGTCTTCGGGCCCACGAACAACTCCGAGAGTGGGATCGTTCGCTCGCTGTCGCCGGCGATCTCGACGCTGGCATCGAGGGCCAGCAGCGCGCTGGCGAGGGTCGAGGGGTGGACGATGAAGCTGGGACCGCCGCCGAGGATCGCGTGGTACTTGTTCTCGCCCGTGACGGCGAAGCAGGACGTGCCGCCTTTTTTGAGGCACACGAGATCGACGTTGCGATAGTACCAGCAGCGCGGGCGCTGCAAGAGATTACCGCCGAGGGTGGCGAGGTTGCGGATGCCGGGCGTCGCGGCCGAGGCGGCGGCCTGGCGAAGTGCGGCGTATCCGGCGTCGAGCTCGGCGTGCTCGGACAACCGCGCGAGGGTGACGAGGGCGCCGATCTCGAGGCCGCTTGCGCTGCTGGTGAAGCCGCGCAGGCGGTCGCCGATCTCGCCGCGTAATGATGCGAGCTCGATCAGCTCCGCCGGGTTGTCGAGGCCCTCCTTCATGCGGTCGAGGAGGTCGACGCCTCCGGCCCGCAGGAGGCGGTCCTGCGGGCTCTCCTGCACGCGGGCGCGGGCGGCTGCGAGGGTCTGGGGACGGATGAGGGCGAATGCTTGCATGCGGATCCAGAGGCTCGATGAGACGTCAGCGGGAGGTCAGCCGGTGGGCCCGGGGATGGCGCCGAGGGCCGCGAGCACGCGATCGGGGGTCAGCGGCAGCGAGCGCACGGGCACGCCGATCGCGTTGTAGAGAGCGCAGGCGATCGCGGCGGCGGTCGGGATCGTGGCCGGCTCACCGATGCCGATCGCGCCGGTGTTGTTGGCGCCGGTGTGGACCTCGGTGAAGACGATGTCGATGGCGGGGACGTCGCGCGCGCCGGAGATCTTGTAGTTCTCGAGGTTGGCGTTGAGCATGACGCCATGGACCGGGTCCATGACGCGTTGCTCGGTCAGCGCGTAGCTGGTGCCGAGGATGATGCCACCCTGGATCTGCGACTTGCAGGTCATCTCGTTCATGACGCGGCCACAGTCGTGGAGCGCGAGCACCCGGGTCGCGCGCACGAGGCCGGTCCAGGTGTCGACCTCGACCTCGGCGAACTGTACACCGGCAATTTGATAGCTGTTGCCGCCAGCGAACTTGGTCGGGTAGGCGCCGTAAGTCTCGGGCCGCGTGCCGGTGGCTGTGATCGCCTCGCCGGCGATATGTTTGCAAAGCTCGGCGAAGGCGATCGATTTCTTGCCGGCGTGGATGCCCTTGCTGTCCCAGCGGACATCCTCGAGCTTGCGCGCGCCGAGCCGGGTCATGGCCAGCGCGGTGAGCTGGGTCTTGACGGCCTCGGCGGCGGTGCGTACAGCCGGGGTGACGGACGAGGTGGTGTTGCTGCCGCCGCTGCCGACGGAGGAGCCGAGGTCGCTGTTGCCGATCTTGACGCGGACCTCCGCCATCGGGCGGTGCAGGACCTCGGCGACGACCTGGGCGACGACGGTGGTGATGCCACCGCCGATGTCCTGGAGGCCGTTGCGTAGCTCGATGGTGCCGTCGCGGCCGACGCTGATGGTGGCGGTGACGGCCTTACCGCGGCCGAAGTCGCCCCAGATGGAGGCGGCGACGCCGATGCCGTGGCGCATGCGGGCGCCGGTCCTGTGCTGCTCGACGGCGTGCTTGCGGCGTTTGTCCCACTCGAACTGCTTGCGGCCGAGCTCGAACTGATGCCGGCGCACGGGGTGCTCGTTGTGGGCGATGCGCAGGTCGAGCGGGTCCTTGCCGAGCTTGACGGCGAGCTCATCGAGCGCGAGCTCGAGGGCGAAGGCGCCTTGCGGGTGGCCGGGGGCGCGAAACGCAGTCGCGGGTCCGGCGTGGGTGAAGACGTCGTGGCTCTCGACGCGGATGTTCTGGCACTTCGTGTAGATGCCCGAGGCATTGCGGCCGACGCCGGCGCCGGTGCCGATGCCGGCAGACCCGTGGGCGACGACCTTGATGGCGGTCAACGTGCCGTCCGGAGTCGCACCGAGGGTGACCTTCTGGATCGAGTCGGGGCGGTTGCCGGTGCACAGGTGCTCCTCGCGGCGGTCGAGCAACAATGCGACGGGAGCTTTGGCCAGGCGCGCGAGCTCGCCGGCGACGAAGCCCATGCGCGTGCCCGGAGCGGAGGCGCCGAACTTGGCGCCGAAGCCTCCGCCGAGATAGTCGGTGATGACGTGGACGTCCTGCGGCTTGAGCTCGAAGATCTCGGCCATCTCGTCGCGGACGGAGAAGATGCCCTGCGTCGAGCACCACACGGTCATGGCTTTGGGCGCGTCCCAGCGCACGACGATGCTGTGGGTCTCGAGCGCGCTGTGGGTGTGCACCTGGGTGGTGTAGGTCGCCTCGTGGCTGACCTTGGCCATGCGCAGGCCCTTGTCGACGTCGCCCTTTTTCTGCGAGGGCGTCATGCGAATGTTGCCCTTTTGCGTCGCTGTGCCGCTGCTGCCGGGCTCGTCGCCCTCGGTGGCGCGCTCCTCGACCTTGCTGGTGTGCACGCGCGGGGCGTCGGGGGCCATCGCGGCGGCGGTGCCGACGACGAAGGGCTGCGGCTTGTAGCTCGCCGAGATCTTTGAGAGGGCGTCGCGGGCCTGTTGAGGGGTGCTGGCTGCGACGGCGGCGACGTCCTGACCGGCGAACAACAGGCGGTCGCCGGGCCTGGCCAGCGCGATCACTGCGACGACGCCGGGGGCCGAGCGGGCGGGCTCGAGGTCGAGGGCGCCGAGGGTGGCGCAGGGGTATGGGCTGCGCAGGATGGCAGCGTGGACGAGGCCGGGGAGGCGGATGTCGTGGGTGTATTTGGCGGCGCCGGTGACCTTGTGGGGGGCCTCGATGCGCGCGATCGGCTTACCGACGATCTCCAGCCTGTCGGTGGCGTCCCAGGGGCGTGGCTCATCCGCTGGCAGGGCGACCTGAATGTCACGCAGCTGATCGGCGAAGCCGACCCGGAGCTTGGTGGTGGGCGGCGTGGGCATCAGGCACCTGCCTTCGCGACCGAGAGCACGGCGGCGACGATGTTGGGGTAGGTGCCGCAGCGGCACAGGTTGCCAGAGATGGCCTGCTCGACGGCGGCGGCGTCGGTGGCGCCCTTGCGGGCCAGCAGGGCCTGGCACGACATCAACATGCCGGAGGTGCAGTAGCCGCATTGCAGGGCGTCGTGGTCGACGAAGGCCTGCTGCAGCGAGGACAGCTTGCCCGCGGTGGCGAGGCCCTCGACGGTGGTGACCTTCGCGTCGGCGACATCGTGCGCGAGGGTCATGCAGCTCGGGCGCGGGATGCCGTCGACGAGCACGGTGCAGGCGCCGCAGCTGCCGCGGTCGCACACGAGCTTGCTGCCGGTGGCATTGAGC
>JAYUXQ010000373.1:0-1885 GCA_043752905.1 Nannocystis sp.
CTCACCGGCGGCATGGTCGGCCTCATCCTGCGCGACATGGAATTCTCGATCCCCGCGGCCGTCGGCTTCATCGCCCTCGCCGGCGTCGCCGTGCTCAACGGCGTGGTCCTCGCGACCGATGTCCGCCACGCCCTCGCCGAGGGCGGCGACTTCGACAGGGCGCTGATCCGCGGCTCCGTGCACACCATGCGCGCCGTGCTCACCACCGGCGCCGTCGCGGCCCTCGGCTTCCTCCCGATGGCCCTCGCCACCGGCGCAGGCTCCGAGGTCCAGCGCCCGCTCGCCACCACCGTCGTGTTTGGCATCGGCGCCTCCACCCTGATGACCATGTTCCTGCTACCTGCGATCCTCAAGATCACCCTGCGGCGCGAACAAAAGCTCGTGCACGCGACGACCCCCGACGCCGAGCCGCTGCACGACCACCCCTGAGCCGTCAACGTGACCCTGTGTCACCAGTGCCGCGCCCCATAACCCCGGGGAGCTCGGGCGCACGCTCGCCTGGGTCCGCGCCAAAGGTGCCGCACGCTAGCCGATTGCACGCAGTTACATCAGATGATACGCCTCGATGTCATCGGGTGACATCAGGCACGATCCGTCATCCTCCCGGCGCCAGGCGTATGGGGCCCGGACGCCTCAGAACCGCATCCTGGACCGAGGCGCGCGGCGACCATGACGAAGGGCTGCAAAAGACAGATCGTCTCTTCATCCTCCGGCTCGACACCGCTGCCCAGACTGTCGCGTGGAAGGTGCCCTCGCGCGGTGACCAGCCCCAGAGCGGCGCCCAGGCGGTCGATACCGGCGATGACGGCAACCTCATCGTCGCCGTGTATACCTGCGAGATTGACTGCAAGCCTGCGGCGGACCTGCGCATCTACGACCAGGAGAACACGCTGAAGTGGAAGGCGTCCCTCGGGAGCTTCCCGACCACGCAGTTCGCCGTCCAGGATCTCATGTGGAGCCCGGCGGGATACGCCGTGGTGGCGACCGGCGGGCTCAAGGGGGGCAAGGCGGCGTTCACCGTACGAGCGTTCTCGCCGAGTCAGGAAGAGGCGCTGTGGACCTACACCCACAACGACCTCCAGGTATTGCAAGTCGCCTTTGCGCTGGCGATCGCCAACGACGGCGAGATCTTCGCGGGCGGGCTGGGGGCGAACGGATTTCCCGCTGTGGCCTTTATCTGGGGATGAAGTTGGCCGAGCGCCGAGCGCGGCGATGTCGGTCATAGGCCGCGCGCGATCGTTGATCGGGATCCCTCGAGTTTCCAGAGATCACAACCCCCGGCGGTCTTCCGCGCTCTGCAAGCGACCGCAGAGCGCTTGTCAGCAATTCGGGAGGTTCACATTCGTGGGAGATATGGGGGCTGTCCGTGGTCCGTGAGGACATGGTGAGCGGCAATACGAGCCCGGCGCGATGTAACGAGCAGACCGCGTCAGGCGGCCGCGTCAGGAGCGGCCGGCAGGGAGCGGCGATGGCCCGCGTGTCGCGGCGACAGCCTCCGTGATCGCCAGCTCGCGGGCTCGTAGCGCCTCTTCCTCGGCGGGCTGCAGTCGATCGCCGATCTGGAGCAGGCGCCGCAGCGTCCTCAGCGGACCCAGCAGTTGCGGATCCAGCGGACCATGGGCAGCTTCACAGACAGCCAGAACACGGCGCAGCAGCGCCTCGGCCTCCGCCGGCTTCCCGCGCGCGCCCAGCACGGCCGCCAGTTCGGACAGCCGTGCGGCCACCGCGGGGTGGTCGGGGCCGTGCGCCGCCTCGGCGACCTCCAGCGCACGTCGCAGCAGCACCTCGACCTCGGCGCTCCGGTCGGGCGGTGGTGCGGGGCGGCGGATCACGTGCCCACCCTTGCCATCGAACACCATCTCGCCAGCGCCCAGGTCGTGGCTGG
>JAYUXQ010000374.1:0-4855 GCA_043752905.1 Nannocystis sp.
TTCTCGGACAGGTAGCGCGCCGCCAGCTCGGCGAGCGCGACCTGCATCGCCGCACGCTCGGGCGACGCGCCCGGCCCGGTCGCAGGCTTGCCCGCGCCACGCACCAGCGCCTGGGCCATGCTCCGCGTGGTCTTCATGTCGACCCGCGCGTCGGCCATCATCATGCGCGAGACCTGGGCCACCGGATCGCCGGCCGCGGCGAGCCGGTCGAGGATCGGCGTCGCCCTCGCGGGCGCGCGCAGGTGCAACCAGTACAGGTGCGCCAGCTCGAGCGCGGCGGCGGCGTCCTTTGGCTGTTTTTTCAGCTGCCGCTCGAGCTCGGCCGCACGCGCGCGCGCCGTGTCGGTCGTGAACGGCGCCTCGGTCGCCTCCGCCCGCGGCTTGCAGCCCGCAGGGCCGACCGCGGTGACGCAGAGCCCCGCGAGCGCGAGCATGGTCCGAAGGACAGGTCCCAAAGTTACGGTGCGAACAAACATGGTCAAAGGGGTCCGCTCGGGGCTTTCGGGGCCCGTCTGTGGGTGTCGCGCGAGCGAAGCGTTCATGGCGTACATCTCGATCGAGCCCGAAGGTTCAGCGCTCCGGCCGGATCTCGAATACTTGATCGAGGCTGCCGTCGACCTGGCTGAGGAAGTCGCGCAGGGCCCGGTATTCGGCCGGGGTGAAGCGGGACTTGCGGTATTCGAGGTGGGTCTTCACGCGGGCGCGGTCGCCGTTGCTCTCGACTTCCATGGTGAAGGCGCCCAGGGGGGTGTCGATGCGCTTGTCGGCGGGGGCCTGGGCGATCTTCCAGCCCTTCGGGAGGATGTACTCGAGCGTGGTCTCCTCGATCGACGGGGCGGCCATCACGAGGTCGTGTTCGCGTTTGGCCTGGCCGGCGATCGACCGCGTGAGGCCGGTGCGGTAGCCGAGCGCCGGGAACCGCAGGCCGTCGGTCTGCTGCTGGGCCCACGCGGGCACCTGCCAGCGGCTGCTGAGCTTGACCGGCAGGAGCACGTCGCCCAGCGTCGGCGCCTTGATGTCCTCGACGGCGACGCCGGGGAACTGCGCGCCCCATGCGTTGGTCAGTCGCTCCTTGCGGTTCTCGGCGCTCTGCAAGATCGAACGCCAGCCGGCCGCGCCCGCGCCCGCGACGGTGAGGTCGTGTTGCACGGTGGCGGTCCCGTCGGTCGCCAGCGTGACGGTCTGGCGGACCTGTTGCACGTTGTCCGACGGCTTGCTGGTGGGGATCGTGCGCAGCTCGGCGCCGGCGCCGTCGCGGACGATGAGGACCGTCGCGCCCTGGTCTCCGGTCGGCAGCTCCTCGGGGCCGGAGAACTCGGCGGTGCCGTCGAGGTACAGGTCGAGGCTCGGCACGTAGGTGATCGCGTGGTTGAACGCGGACAGGCTCGCCGGGGTCGCGCCGATCGTGCCCTGGTCGCGGGTGCGCACGAGCACGAGGTGCGACCCAATGCCGGCCTCGCCGAGCATCACCTTGAGCAGGCTCGCCTTGTCCTTGCAGTCGCCGAAGCGGCGGTCGTACACGTCCGTGGTGCGGTAGGGCTTGAAGCCGTGGATGCCGAACTCGAGGCCGACGTAGCGCGTCGAGACGATCACATGCTTGTACAACGCGCGCACCTTGGCCCGCTCGTCGGCGCCCTTGGGCAGCCCGGCGAGCACCTCCTGGACGGCGGCGCGGATCTTGGCGTCGACGACCAGCTGCTCCTTGACGAGGTTCCAGTACCAGCGCCCGACGGCGTCCCAGTCGGAGAAGGTGCTGACGTGGAGATACCGGGCGATCTCCGTCCAGCCGGGCATGTTGTTCTCGGGGCGAATGCCCTTGCGCTCGCCGACGGTGAGCTTGTAGAGCGTGGTGCCGGGCTGCTTGCCGGGGGTCGCCTCGACGGGCTGATTGAACACCAGCTTGCGACCGGCGGGCGCCTCGAGGATGTACTCGCGGCGGCGCTGCGGCAGTGTGTCTTCCAGCGGCGCGATCTCGCCGAAGTAGTCGTCGAACTTGTTGCGCGCGGCGGTGTCGCGACGCACGAATGCGACCTCGAGGGTGTCACCGACGCGCAGGCCATTGAAGGTGACCCGCTGCTGGCGCTGGTCGTAGAACATGCGGTAGCCGGCGTCGGTGAGGGCGATGACGCTGGCGTCGCCCATCTCCTCGATGCCGCCCTCGGCCCTGCGCACGCGGGCGCGGCGGACCTCGACGTAGCTCTCCTCGGGGTCGTAGACGACGCCCTGGACCGACTGCGTGCGGATCCCGCGGTCGTCGAGCACCCGGATCACGCGGTGATCGAGGCGCTCGCTGAGGCCGTTGGGCAGCACGCGCACGGCCGTGCGCGCGAGCAAGATCCCGGCGTCCTTGCCCTCCCACCCGGCGGGCGTCTTGATCTTCGCCAGCGCCTCGAGGTCGACCGGGTAGCGCGCGAGCAGGTCGTCGCGCGCGCCGGTGTCGAGGGTCGCAAGGAAGTCACGCAGGTCGGGCTGCTGGGGCCGCAATTCCAGGGAGCGACGCACGCTCTGGATCGCGGCCGGGACATCGCCCGCGCGCGCGGCGAGGCGGCCGATCTGCGCGTGCAGCTCGGCGTCCTGCGGGGCCAGCGTGCTGGCGCGCTGCATCGCGGCGCGGGCCGCAGGCAGGTCGCCGCGGGCCTCCTCGAGCCGCGCGAGGGCGCGGTGGGTCTCCGGTAGTCCGGGCACCAGCTTGACGCGCTCACGGGCGATCGCCACCGCCTCGTCGGCCTTGCCGAGCCGCAGCAGGCCCTCCTGCATCTCGGCGGCGAGGCTCGCGTCGGTCGGCTGCGACCCCTGCAAGCGGGCGAGGATCTTGAGCGCCTCCTCGGTGCGGCCGAGGTTCATGCGCCGCTCGGCCTGCTGGCGGGCCAGGATCGCCGAGGTCGGATAGCGCCGCTGCATGTCCTCGACCCACGCGAGCGCGGCCAGCGGGAAGCCGTCCTCGGCGAGCCGCTCGGCCAGCGCGAGCTCGACGACCATGTCGTCCGGCGCGGTGCGAAACGCCTCGTCCAGCAGGGCACGCGCGCGCGACTCGAGGCCGAGGAAGCGGTCGCGCAGCGACAGCTCGACCAGCAACGCGGCCAGCAGCGGCGCACCCGGGGGCCCCTCGGCCCGCGCGCGCTCGACCGCGGTCACCAGCGCGGCGCGGCTGGTGTTCTGGTCGGGGTCGAGGGTCGCGAGCATGTACGCGCTGCGGGCCGAGTGCACCGCCGTGTCGGCCTCGCGGGCGCGGTCGACCGCGGTGCGGTCCTCGCGGGCGAAGGGCAAGGTCCAGCGGTAGAACTCGGCGAGCCCCAGGCGGTCGGCCGGGCGCGCGCGCGGGCCGGAGCCGCGGGCCTCGAGCGCGCCCCGCAGCGTGCGCACGGACGCGGTCGACTGCGGTGCCTGATCGGTCGGCTTACTCGTCGGCTTACTCGTCGGCTTACCCGGGCTGGCCTTTGCGCCCTGTCCCTTTGGACCTGTCCCGGCGGCCAGGGCCTTCGGGTCAGGCGCGGGCGGATCGATCGTCGCGGTCAGGCCTGGCAGCGGCGCCCCGCCGGGGGCGCTGAGGCGAGCGTAGAAGCCCCACATCGCGTCATCGGTGGCGAGTTTAATTAACAGGCGGTTCCAGCCGGCGCGCAGGGTCAGCGGGTGGGCGACCTGCAGCGGCGTCGGCGTGCGGTAGGTGTCGCCCTCGCCGACCTCCTGACCGTCGAGCCAGACCTTGTAGGCGCCGCTGGTGCCGAGGTGCAGCGCGGCCGGGCCCGCGCGGTCGACCTTGACCCACACGGTCGCGTAGCCGACCGCCTGCTCCGGCGGGTCGAGCAGGTCCGCGAGGTTGATGAAGGCCCCGCGCGGGGCCTGCTCGTGCACGAAGCGACGCCAGGTCAGCGGCTCGCCCTGCAGCTTGCCGATGAAGCTCTGCGTGGCGACAAAGGGCTCCGTCTCCGGCATGTACACCGCGGCGTGCCCGGCCCGCCCGGCGTTCTCGAACGGACCGATGATCTGCCAGTCGAGCACGAAGCCCTCGGCGCGGTACATCGCCGAGGCCTTGCTCTGCTCGCCGCGCGCCTCCTCGAGCTGGGCCCCCAGATACGCGGCGTGACTCGCCACCAGCGGATCGCGGTGCTTGCGGGCGCCGTCGAGGAAGGCGGCCATCTCGTCGCCGCCGACCTCCCCTTGCAGCTCGAGCAGCAGACCCAGCAAGCCGAGTACGGCCTCGGGACCCGGCGCGCGCAGGAGGAACTTGCGCCGCGCGAACTCCCGCGCGAACCGCCCCGGATGCGCCGCGTCGCGGATCCCGGGGGTCCACAGCGTCGCCTTGCCGGTGGTCCTGCCCGACTTGCTCGTCGTGCCCGTCGTGGCCGCCGTGCCCGGCGCCGCCGCGGCCGGGGCTGTCCCGAGAGCCAGGCTCGCCACGAGGCCGAGGACGACCTGCGACGCGGTCCGCCAGTTCGGGCGCGATGGCAGGGCCCGGTCGAGCGGCACAGCGGGCGAGTCACAGGCGATGAGGCCGGGTCGCGGCCGGGCCGCTCGGGATGCAGGGCGGAGCATGAGCCGGAGCATGATGCTGCATCCGCGCGCGCCGTGCCACGCCGATCCGCCCGCGATCACACGATGCACTCGAGCAGCAGCGCGACCCGGAACGGTCCGTCGTGGGCCATGCCCGCGGACCCCGGCCGCACGGGACCGACGCGCACCAGCGCCGCGACCGCCGCGCGGACCAGCACCCGCGCGATGGGACGACCGGGACAGGCACCCACGCCCCTCTCCAGGCCGAGCGCATCCGGCCCGGGGCGAGCGGGCCGGAAGTGCTCGAGCTTGCGTGAGGGCATGAAAGTGGGCCTGTCTGAAAGGTCAGCCGGGCCAGTCGGGC
>JAYUXQ010000375.1:0-11797 GCA_043752905.1 Nannocystis sp.
CATCGAAGCCATCGAAGCCATCGAAGCATGGCGGCAGCAGCGCTCCTGAGCCGCAGTGGCCGTGCGAAAAGAATGCGCAGATCGGCCGACAGGACGGTCATTCCTTGTATCGTAGAAAGCAGTCTGGCCGCTTCCCGCTGCTTTGGCCGTGCCAGTAGCCCTTGCTGTAGCTCGCCGCGGCGACCCCGGTCGACGACTGGGAGCCGATGAACTCCCCGCGGTCGGGGTCGAGGACGATGCCGATGTGTCCGGGCCAGTGAATGAGGTCCCCGCGCAGCGGGCTCTCGACCTTCACGAACCGCTCCGACGCGGGAAACTGGTCGGCCCGCATGTCCGGGAACTCCGGGTCGACGGCCCCCCGCAGCACCGCCAGCACGAACTGATTACACACCATCCGGTCGTAGGTGATCTGCCCGTGATACGACTCGTATTCGCGGGCAACCTCGGCGATCTTCTCTCCGCTCATATTCGTTTCTCCTGGTTTCTCTCGGGTGTGAGATCCGTGATATCGTGGACAGCCCGCGCCTCAGGCGAGGACCATGTCCCATCGACCCTGTTGCAGGTCGACCAGCAAGCTGCGCGGCTGTTCTCCGGCGGCGAAGGCCTCGAGCAGGCGTTGGCCGAGCACCGGCATCAGCGAGCTGCGCAGGATGTGGTCCACCTGGCGCGCGCCGGTCTCCGACTCGGCGCAGCGCTGCGCCAGCTGATCGAGCAGGCCGGGCGTGAACTCGGCGGTGATGCGGTGGCTGCTCCAGATGCGCTGCTGCAGCGCGCGCACCTTGATCTCCGTGATCTCGCGCAGCACCTCGCCGGGCAGCGGGAAGAACGGCACGATCGTCATGCGCGCCAGCAGGGCCGGCTTGAAGTGCCGGCTCAGCGCCGGGCGGATCATCGCCGTCAGGGCCTCGGGCGACGGGTGCTCGCCGCCCGCCGCCTGCTGACTGATGATGTCCGACCCGAGGTTGCTCGTCAGGATCACCACCGTGTTCTTGAAGTCGACGACGCGGCCCTCGCCGTCCGACAGCGTGCCCTTGTCGAACACCTGATAAAACAGGTTCATCACCTCGAGGTCCGCCTTCTCGCACTCGTCGAGCAGTACCACCGAATACGGCCGCTGGCGCACCGCCTCGGTCAGCACGCCGCCCTCCCCGTAGCCGACGAAGCCCGGCGGTGAGCCGATCAGGCGCGACACCGAGTGTTTCTCCTGATACTCGGACATGTTGACGACCGTCATGAAGCGCTCGCCGCCATAAAGCAGGTCCGCGAGCGCCGTCGCCATCTCGGTCTTGCCGACGCCGCTGGGCCCGACGAACAGCAGCACGCCCAGCGGCGCGCTCGGGTTGTGGATCCTCGCCGCCGCGATCTTGAGCGTCTCCGTCGCCACCTGCACCGCGCTCGCCTGGCCACGGACCCGCGCCGCGAGCGTCTCGTCGAGCTTGAGCAGCGCCGAGATCGTGTCGCTCTGCATCTTCCCCACGGGGATCCCCGTCCACGTCGCCACCACCCGCGCCACCGCGTCCGCGTCGACGTACGCGTGGATCAGGCGGTCCGCGCTCCCGAGCGCCGCGAAGCGCTCGTCGGCCGCTCGCTTGGCGCCGCGCGCCGCCTCGCCGCCGCCACCACGCACCCCCTCCTGCGCGCGCATCACCTCGACCAGCGCCTCGCGCTCCTGCTGCCAGCGCGTGTGCAGGCCCGTCGATGTGTCCCGCTCGCTCGCCAGCCGCGCCTCGAGGTCCGGCAGCCGCGTCGCCTCGAGCGCGCCGCCCTCGTCCTCCTCGCGGCGCAGCAGCTCTAACTCGCGCTCGCTCGCCTGCACCGCCTGCTCGCTGGCGACCAGCCTCTCCGGCTTCGCCTCGTGTTCGATGCGCACGCGCGTGGTCGCCGTGTCGAGCAGGTCGACCGCTTTGTCCGGCAGCTGTCGGCCGGCGATGTAGCGGTGCGACAGCCCGACCGCGGCCACCAGCGCCTCGTCGCGGATCGTCACTCCGTGGGCGGCCTCGTAGGTCGCTCGCAGCCCGCGCAGCATCACCAGCGCCTGCGCCTCCGAGGGCTCCTCGACCTTGACCAGCTGGAAGCGCCGGGCGAACGCCGCGTCCTTCTCGAAATACTTCTTGTACTCCGACCACGTCGTCGCCGCGATCGTCCGCAGCTCGCCGCGCGCGAGCGCCGGCTTGAGCAGGTTGGCCGCGTCCGCCTCCTTGCCGACGATCGTGTGCGCCTCGTCGATGAACAGCACGATCGGCCGCGGCGACGCCTTGACCTCCTCGATCACCGTCTTGAGGCGCTTCTCGAACTCGCCGCGGACCCCCGCGCCGGCCTGCAGCAGCCCCATGTCGAGCTCGAGCAGCTCGACCTCACGCAGCTGCACCGGCACGTCGCCCTCGGCGATCGCCCGGGCCAGCCCCTCGACGAGCGCCGTCTTGCCGACGCCGGGCTCGCCGACGATGATCGGGTTGTTCTTGCGCCGACGCGCCAGGATCTCGACGAGCTGGCGGATCTCCGCGCTGCGCCCGAAGATCGGGTCGATCTTGCCGGCGCGCGCCTTCTCCGTGTAGGAGGTCGTGAAGCGTCGTAGCGTATCGTCGCCGACGACGCCGGGGGTCGCGGCCGGTCCGTGCGGTTCCACGCCCGGGGCCGCCGCGGACTCCTTCGAGCCGGCGACGATCGCCTCGAGCTCCTTGCGGATCGCCTCGACCGGCAGCGCCGCGAGCTCGGGGAAGCTGTCGGCGCAGTAGCGGTGGCCGCGGCTCGCGAACATCAGCAACAGGTGGCCCGACCGGATCTCCCCGGCGCCGAACTGCAGCGAGGCGAACACCCAGCTGTCTTCTAGCCACTGGAACAGGTTCTCTGCGAACACCGGCCGCCCGGCGTTGCCGCTGCGCATCAGCTCACACACACGCCCGACCCGCTCGCGCAGGCGCCTGGGGTCCTGGTGAACATGGGCCAGGATCGCCGCAGCGTCCGTGTCCTCGCTGGCCAGCAGCGCGAGCAGCAGGTGCTCCGGCACGATCTCGTAGAAGCGGCCACTCGCCGCGTGGGCCACCGCCGACTCGAGCATCGCGGTGCAAGTGGGGTTGAGTCGGCGAACGATCGCCTTGGGTTCGACGCGCATCGTGGACCTCGAAGCAGTGATTGTTTCGCTGGTTAAAAAAGCACGCCCGCGGGACGTCGGGGAACGTCCCGCGGGCGCTCAACGAGAGGAACCTGCCGACCTCACTCCGACTTGTCCCAGCTGTCCTGGAACTCGGCGCCCGAGGGCTCGTAGACCCAGCGGATCGTGTGATAGACGAAGCGCACCGTCTCGAGCGGCGGCGCCTTCGAGGCCGCCGGGTCAATCGCGTTCGGCGAGTGGCGCTCGATCGCGTCGATGCGCCCGTCCTTGATCTCGACGGTGAAAAACTGCTCCGTCTTGCCGTCGCCCTTGGGGCTCGGGCGGAAGAACTTGAACTGCCCCTCGATCTTCTCGTTCTTGCACAGCGCCTTCGCCAGCAGCGGCGAGCTCGAGTCGATCCGTTTGAGGATCTCGATCGGCTCGTGGACCCGACGGCCGACGGCCGCCCGGCTCCCCAGCTCCCGCGCCGTGCGCACGTTATCGCGGAACACCAGGCACTCGATCGTCTTCTCGCGTCCGAGGTCGTGCTGGGTGCTCTCGCCTTGAATGGCATTGCCATTCGCCTTCAGAGTCAGGTGTACCGTTTCAGCCATGTTTTCTCATATAGCAGCCTCGACAATCGCCGCGCCAGAGAAATAAAAATAAATCGATTGCCCTACTGCAACTGCAATCCATACTTTGGCGCCCGCCTTCTCGATCGTGCCAACCGCCATTGATGTGCCAGTACGAATGGACCCCAATCAGCGTTGCATGGCCGGCATTGCGGCTTGTAGGCGATATTTTCGTGGACGACGCGCGTCACGACCTCTACGATGCGGTCATGGCTACCAATGATAGAGAAGGTTCCGTCGCGCCCAAGGAGCGCGTCAACATCCGCTATAAACCGGCGACCGACGGCGCCGCGGAGGACGTCGAGCTGCCGCTGCGTATCCTCATGGTCGGCGATTTCTCCGGCCAACAGGACGAGCGACCGATCGAGGAGCGCAAGCCCGTCGATATCAACAAGGAGAACTTCAGCGACGTGATGGCCGCCCAGAACCTGCGCGCCGAGGTCCAGGTCCCGAATCACGTCGCGCCCGACGGCGCGGGCGGCGAGCTCAACGTCAAGCTCGACTTCAAGGCGATGAAGGACTTTCGCCCGGAGGGCATCGTCGCCCAGGTCGATGAGCTGCGGCAGCTGCAGGAGCTGCGCGACGCCCTTCGTTACCTCAAGACCTCGACCTCCAACGCCCCGAACTTCATCCGCCGGATCCAGGAGCTGATGAAGGACCCCGCCAAGCGTGAGCGCTTGCTGAGCGAGCTCGGCATGTCCGAGTCCACCCCCTGATCCCCGCCCCACCACCACAAGAACTACCCATGCCCTCCGACCTCGACACCCACCTCGCAGATGCCACGCGCGCCAGCACCGACGCGCTGCCGCAAGCCCCCGACCGCTCGCTGCTCTCCGAGCTGCTGGAGGAGGCGCGGCTCGAAGATGGCGCCGCCAATCAACGCGGCATCTCCAGCTTCCTGACCGAGCTGCTGCGCTCCAACGACGCCACCCAGCGGGTCGCCAAGGACCGCATCGACGCGCTGATCGCCGACATCGATCGCCGCCTCACCGCCCAGGTCAACGCGATCCTCCATACCCCGGAGGTCCGCGCGCTCGAGTCCGCCTGGCGCGGCGTCAAGTACCTCGTCGACGAGATCGACTTCCGCGAGAATGTCCGCCTCGAATTCATCAACGCCAAGAAGCAGGAGTACCTCGCCGACTTCCGCGAGGTCCCCGAGCTCACCCACTCCGCCCTGTATTCGACCGTCTACAAGGAGGCGATCGGGCAGTTCGGCGGCCGACCCTACGGCGTGATCTGCTCGACCTACGACTTCGGCCCCGGCGCCGAGGACGTCGAGCTGCTACGAAACTTCGCCGCCGTCGGCGCGATCGCCCACGTGCCATTCCTCGGCAACGCCAACCCCGGCATGTTCGGGCGCGACTCGTTCCAGGAGATCCCCCAGCTCAAGGACCTGCAGCAGACCTTCGAGAACCCGCGCTATCAGAAATGGAACGCCTTTCGCGAGTCCGAGGACGCCCGGTATGTCGCCATGTGCATGCCCCGCTTCCTCCTGCGCGCCCCCTACGGCACCCGCGAGAGCGAGCTCGCGGTCCGTGACTTCGGCTTCAGCGAGTCCGTCATCGACCAGCACGAGAACTATCTCTGGGGCCCCGCCTCGCTCGCGCTGACCGCCCGCATCGCCGAGTCGTTCGCCAAGTACCGCTGGTGTCCCAACATCATCGGGCCGCTCGGCGGCGGGTCCGTGTATAACCTGCCGCTCCACCAGTATCAGCAGGGCGGCGAGCTCAAGACCAAGAACCCCTGCGAGGCGGCCATCGAGGACCGCAAGGAGTTCGAGTTCGCCGAGCAGGGCTTTTGCGCCCTGATCCCGCGCAAGGACAGCAACAACGCCGCGTTCTTCTCGGCCAACTCGGTCCAGCGCCCCAAGGTGTTTCAGCGCACCGAGGAGGGCCTCGCGGCCCAGCGCAACTACATGCTCGGCACCCGCCTGCCCTACATGTTCGTGACCACCCGCCTCGCCCACTACCTCAAGGTGCTCCAGCGCGAGCAGATCGGGACCTGGAAGAACAAGTCCGACCTCGAGCGCGAGCTCAACGAGTGGGTCCGCCAGTACGTCTCCAACATGCCCGACCCGCCCCCCGAGGTCCGCTCGCGCAAACCCCTGCGCGAGGCCAGTATCGTCGTCGAGGAGGTCCCCGGCCAGGTCGGCTGGTATCGCTGCAACCTCCGCGTCGTCCCGCACCTCAAGTACGAAGGCGCCTCGTTCGAGCTGTCGCTCGTCGGCAAGCTCGACAAGGAGTGATCACGATGGCCGCCTCACCTCCCCGGACCCACCGGCGGTCGCTCCACGACTACCGCATCCTACAGCCGCTCGGCTCCGGACCCTCCGGCGAGGTGTTTCGCGCCCGCGACCTGGTCCACGGCGGCGACGTCGCGCTCAAGCGGTTTAGCGCCGACAACCACTCCGCCGACGGCCTGTCACGCTACGCCGAGGCCGCGGCCGTCGCCGCCGACATCCCCGACACCACCGCCTGCCGCCTGATCGAACTCGTACCCGATCAGGCCCAGTCATTCGCGGTCCTCGAGTACATCCCCGGCCGCGACCTCGGCGAGTATCTGCGCGCCCGGGGCCCGCTCGGGTGGCCCGAGGCGCAGCCGCTGTTTGCCCGCTGCGCCGCCGCGTTGATGGCCGCCCACCGCGCCGAGATCGTGCACGGCGCGCTCAAGCCGACCAACATTCGCCTCATCGAGCCGCCCGGGGCCCCGCCGCTGCCGCGCCTCCTCGACTTCGGCATCGCCGCCCTGCGGCCGCCAGCGAAGCCCGGAGCCACCCGCGTCTACGAGGCCCGCGCGATCGAGTACCAGGCGCCGGAGCAGCTGCTCGGCTTGCCGGCAACGCCGGCAAGCGATCTCTACAGCCTCGGCGTGCTGCTGTTCGAGGCGCTCACCGGCCACGCACCGTTCACCGGACGGCCGCAGGAGGTCGCCCAGCACCACCTGCGCACGACACCACCGTCGCCGCGGGTCTTCGAGCCGGCGCTGCCGGACACTGCCGAGATGATCGTGCTCGGCCTGCTCGCCAAGTCTCCCGAGGCGCGCAAGGCCGGGTTCGCCGCGCTGCTGGCGAGCAACAACCCATCCCGGCACGACCCCGGCGACGACCTCCAGACCATCAGCTGGGATCGCAGCAAGCTCTCGCTGCCGAGCCCGACGCGGCGCACGCACGCCAGGCCGCTCGCCGACAGCGGCGAGACCGTCGTGCTCCCGGCGATGCCACCGTCCCACGCCGGCGGCGACGGCGTCACCGTCATCATCGACGGCATGAACCGCGAGTTTCTCATCGACGCCGCGCCCGTCGCCGACTTCCCGTCGCCGACGACCACGGTGCACACCCACGCCGATGCCACCGTGTTCCTCTCGCGCCTCGACCCATCCCGGACGACCGCGCCGCCACCCCGACGGTTCCGGCGGCTCCAGCGGCTGTGGGCCCGCCGGCCATCGACGCCCGAGCGCAGGCTGATCGCCATCGGGCTCGTGTACGGAGCGCTGCTCCTCGTCACGGTCATCGTCCTGAGCAACCGTTGAGGCCCGACCATGACCCACTGGGGCGAGAGCTTCGACCGCCGCTCACATACCCTACGTCTGCTCGCGCCCGACGGCACCAGCCGGGTGCTGTCGCTCGACCGGCCCGACTTCACGATCGGCCGTGACCCCGACAACGACCTCGTGCTCGACGACCCCTGCGTCGCGCCCAAGCACTGCCGGATCGTCGCAGTCGCCGGGGCCCCGGTACTGCGCGACCGTGGCACCCGCTTCGGAACCACCGTCAACCACGTCCGTTGCAGCGAACCCACCCGCCTCGCCGAGGGCGACCGCATCGGCGTCGGCGGCTACATCCTCGAGGTCGTCCTCACCCGCCATCAGATCGATGACGAACGCGTCGCCGGCCCGATGCGCCACACCTCCGGCCTCACCGAGCAGACCCCCGCGGCGCTCCTCACCCGCGTGCTCGACGACGCCGCCAGCAGCTGGCAAGCGCTCGGACGACCGCGCCGCAGCCTGCCCGAACCCCCCTTGCTGCTGCGTGCCGCCGCCCACGCCGCTGGCCATCCGCTGACGCCCCTCACCCGCGTCTGGCTCACCGCCGCCGCCACCCGCCGCCGTAGGTGGCAGGGCCTGCGCTGGTGGTCGCTGGGCATGATGCTCGGGCTCGGCCTGGCGACCCCGCTGGTGGCGAGCGTGCCGGCCCGCACCACGCCCGTGACGAGCCCGGAGGCTCCGCCGCCGCTCGCCGCTCCACCCTCGCCCCCGTCCCCGAAGATCATGGACGTCGAGCACCGCGTCGTCCCGGGCGAGACCCTCGCCAGCATCGCCGCCTACTACCTCGTTGACACGCGACAGATCGAGCGCTGGAATCGGCTCGCGCCCGCCAGCACCCTCACGCCCGGCACCACGCTGCTGGTGCGCAGCAGCGTGCCCCCGCCGCGGCGGTCGCGGCAACATCACATCGTCGAGTCCGGTGACACCTGGACCAACCTCGCCGCCCACTTCGGCGTCACCGTCGAGTACCTGCGCGCCAGTAACCCCGCGCGCGGCGACCGGCTGCAGCCCGGCGAATGGATCGCCTGGGAGGCGATCGACCTCGGCACACGCGGGTCGTACCCGACCGGGCGCATCGAGGCCCCGGCCGAGTCGACCCCCAGCGTGCCGATCCCCGCCTCGACGGAGTACGACCTTCGCTGTGCCATGAACGCCTACGCGACCGGCTCGACCGCCGGCCACCTCCTCGCCGCGATCGCCAACCTGCGCGCGCGCCTGGGCTACCGCGGACAGCTGGTGCTCGGCGACCTCAGCCGCGAGGACGGCGGCGCGTTCGGAACTCACCTGTCGCACAAGACAGGTCACGACGTCGACATCTGGCTGCCGCACCGCGCCGGCTACTACCGCGAGGACGCCGCCTGCTCGCAGTGTGCGACCCGCTGGTGTCGCCCCGGGCTCGCCGAGATTGACTGGCACGCCACCTGGCTCCTGGTGTCGGCGCTGCGCAGCACCGGCGCGATCCGGCAGATCTTTCTCGACCGCCGGTTGCACGACGAGCTACGCGAGGCGGCGCGGGCCGCCGGCGTCCCGGCCGACGAGGTGCAGCGCCTGATCCCTCCGGTCGGGACCAGCGCTGCCCTCGTCCTGCACGCCGACCGGCACACCCGCCACATTCACGTCCGCTTCGCCTGCGACCCGGGCGTGACGGACTGCGACGGCTGATCGCCTACAGGCTCAGCGAGGCGGCCCGCACAACGGCGGTGCCGGCCCCGAAAGCAGCCGGTCGCGCTCGTCGGTCGAGAGATCGCGGCCGGCGATCTGACAGCTCAGGCGCAGCAGACCCTGCGTCGTCAACGGCCACACCCGCAGCGTCTGGTCGGCACCGACCGACACCGCCACCTGAGCACCCGCGTCGACGCCGAGCCCGAGGATCGCTCCGGTGTGTCCGGTTAGCGCCATCGACCGCGGCTCGGCGACCTCCGTGAGCTGCCACCAATGCAATGCGCCGTCCTGCCCGGCCGACAACAGCTGGTCGGCCGCCCCGACAAATGCCAGCCCGCGCACTGGCCCCTCGTGCGCCTTGAAGCGCCGGGGATCCGGCGACGACGCCGACAACACCGCGACCGCACCAAGCGAACCACCGACCGCCAGCGAGCCGCCGTCCGGGCTCATCGCCAGCACCTCGATGTGCTCGGCGAGGTTGTAATTGTTGTCGGTCCGCTCGAAACGACCCTGACGCCACGCCCCGACCGTCACGCTGCCGTCTGCGCTCCCGGACGCGAGCCTCGTCCCATCCTCGTGCATCACCAGCGCGCTCACCGGGAGCGAGTGCTTCCATACGGCACCGGCCGCACCAGCCGCATCGACGAGCGCCCACGCGTGCACGTGACTCTTCTGGCCGCTGGCCGCCGTGCCCACCGCCACGCGCTCGCGCGACACGACCAGCGCACCGACCTGGGCGCCCAGCTCGACCCGGCGCGAAGGTGCCGGCAGCGGCCCACCCGCGGCCATCTGCCAGGTCAGCACCACCCCCTTCTGGTCCGCGGTCACCAGCCACTCGCCGCTGCTGCTGAAGGCCAGGTGTGTGACCTCCTCGTCATGGTCGGAGAGGTCGATGGACCGCGACTCGGCGTCGCGCAGGCGGGTGTCCCACACGTGGACGAGGTTCTCGGCGGATCCCGCGATCCAGCGTCCGTCGGCACTGATCGCCAGGCGATGGATCGGCCGACGTGGTGACAGCACCGCCAGGCGATCGGGTGCCCCGTGCTCGTCGATCTTCCACACACGAACCGGGCCGTCGCGGCCCGTGCTCACCAGCGTCGACCCCGAGCGTGCGAGTGCGAAGGCGTCGATCGCCGCCTTGTGATCGCCGATCACACGCGCGCCCGCGCTGCCGCCGTCGACCATCATGTCCCACGCCCGCAGGCTGCCATCCTCGCCGGCCGTCACGACCAGCGCCTGCGACTGCGCCAGCGCCAACACCTGCACCGGCGTCCGTTGCTCGGCGAACCGCGCGATCGGCTCCCCGCGCCGAGCGCCGAGGTCCCACAGCTCGGGCGCCGCGCTGGACCCGACCGTCACCATGCGCCGGCCCGCCGCGTCGACCACGACCTGCAGCGCCGCCTCGTCGCTCGCCGTCATCATCATCGGGAACGGCTGCCCGCCCTTTTTGCCGCGAGTCGACAGCTCGATCAGCTTGATGCTGCGGTCGGCCGCCGTCGAGATCACCGCGTCGCGCTCCGCGACGATCTGCACCTGTACGACCTCGTCCCCATGGTTCGCCAGCATCCGTCCGGTCCAGCGGCCCCGCGCCTGCTTCCAGTGCAGCACGTCCCCGTCGACGTCCCCGGTGACGATCCGATGACCTCCGAGGTCGACCGCCAGCGCCGTCACGCTGACATCCGCCTCGAGCTGCACCGAGCCGCCGAGGCGGCGCCCTGCGTTCGTCGCCTGCATCGACCACACCCGCACCCTGCCGCCCACGAGCCCGTATAGCCGCATCCCGGCCGCGTCGAAGACCAGCCGTGACGGCGCCCCCGGCAAGCCCTTCTCCTCGTCGAGCGCCTGCCCGAGCGCCCCACCGCCGGTGTCCCATAGCCGCAGCGTGCCCGCCCTGTCGCCGGTCGCCAGCAGCGCCCCGTCCGGACTGAACGCCAGCGCCGTCGCCGGCCCGCCGAGGTCGAGCGCGTGCTCGCGGTCGATCCGCTGCCCATCGGTGTCCCACAGCACCACCTCGGGGTCGGCCCCGCCGGTCGCCAGCCACCGGAGGTCGGCGCTCCACGCCATGTGCGACACCGGACCGCCCGCGTCGACTGGACGGATCGGTGGATCCTCGCCGCGTAGATCGAAGATCGTCAGGGCCCCCTGCCCGTCGGCGACCGCCGCGAGTCGCCCGTCCGCGCGCAACACCAGCGCCCGCGCCGGTCCCTCGACCTGGCCGATCATCCGCGCGCGCCGTCCGGCCAGCCGCTGTCGCAGCGCCGCTTCGGCCCCGGACTCGCTGCGGCAGCCGAGGCTGTCGGCGAGCCGCAACGCATGGCCGACCCCGAGCAACGCGGCCACACCGTCGGTCTCCTGCTCGGCCGCCGCGACCAGCCCATCCGCACGCGCGCGGCTCGCGGGCTCGCAGCTCGCGGACCCGGGGCGCTCCTCCTTCGCCGGCAGCACCAGCGTCGGGTAGATCCAGCTCGCCGTCGCGGATCCTCCGACCACCGTCGCCAGCGCCAGCCCGCAGCCCTGGACCGCCGCGACCAGGACCTGCCGCCGCCGTCGCGCGCTCGCCTCGACGAAGCGCCGGACCAGCACGCCGCTGCCGCCCAGCGCCGAGCTGTGGCGCAACCAGGCCCGCCCACGCCGCAGCGCCTCGCCCCGCAGGAGCAGATGCGGCGCCTGTCCGTGCAGCTCCCAGCGCTGTGCTTGCTCGAGGATCGGCGACATGTCCTCCTCGAGCGGCTCCTGCACATCCGGGACGACGACCTCCGGCGCCGGCTCGGACATCGCCACTGGCGACGCCTTCGCCACGACCGGCGCCTTCGCCACGACCGGCGCCTTCGCCATGACCGGCACCTTCGCTGGCGTCGGGGCCGAGCCC
>JAYUXQ010000376.1:0-11783 GCA_043752905.1 Nannocystis sp.
GCCTGGAGCGCGTGCAGGGCCTGCGCGACGCGGCGACTCTGCTCGGCCTCCTCGTCGCGGACACCGAGTCCGAGCGCGACGGCGCGACGCAGCAAGCTCTCCGCCTCGAGCAGGCGATGAAAGATCGCGGCGCGATCGTCCTCGAGGCCGCGCAGTCGATCGAGCCCGGCGAGCAGATCGTCCCGTCGCGCCGATGGCTCGCCGCGGGCCTCGCTCGCCGCGAGAGCCCGCACCAGATCGCCCTCGTCGAGCCCGGCGAGGGCCGCGTCGAGCGCCCGCAGGCGCGTCACCTGGGCCTCGAGCAACGCGACCAGCGGCGCGACCGGCTGCGTCAACGCGTCGACCTCGGCGCGGGACCCCGGCGCCGCGGCGCGATGATCGACGAGCTGTTGCACCGCGAGCGCGAGCCCGCCGACCCGCTCGCGCAGCTCGGGCGCGGTGTCCGGCGTCAGCAACGCGGCGAGGCGAGCGACCAGCGGATCCGAGGCCGGCAACGCGGGGGCCGAGCGCAGCTTGAGGAACGGCGGCGTCCGCTTCGGGTTGCGCTTGCGCAGCGCGGCCGTGATGGCGGTGGTCGTGATCAACGCGACCGCAAAGACGATCGCGTAGACGAACAGCGGCGCGCCGAGAGCGAGGCACAGGCCGACCGGCACCGTGAGCCCGACCGTCGTCCACAGCGCCAGCGCGACCATCCGCTGGCGGATCCCGCCGCGCGAGTCGTCGACGATCTTGACCGCGAGCCCTGCCCCCTTGAGTCGCTCCTGCAGGCGCTCCGCGGTGGCCCGCGAGAGCCCGGAGAACAGCCGCAACGGCAGCTTGTGACGCCGCGCCAGCTCGGCCTTCGAGTACATGCGGGCGTCGCCGATCACGAAGTTGAGCGCGGGCACCGGGCCGTCGTGCAGCGGGCTCAGCGTGGCATAGAGGCCGGCGAGGAAGTGCGTGGTCTCGCGGGCCTGGCGCAGCACGACGGAGCACTTGCCGTCGGCCTCGGCCTCGAACTGCACGGCGACGCGGCCGCAAGCGATGCACAGGCGCTGGCCGAGCCGCAGCGGCGCACCGCAGTGCTGGCAGGCGACGCGGGCCAGCGTGGAGCCCGGGAGGGCCTCGCCGCGCAGCGCAGCCACGACCTCGCGCGCGCTCGCGGGCCGCTCGTCCGGGGTCGACGCGAGGCAGCGCAGCACCAGCTGGTCGAGCGCGGGGTCCAGCTCGGGTCGCAGGTGATGCGGTGGCGCGACGGGGGTCTCGACCAGGAAGGCCGGGCCGTCACCGCGCGGCAGCAGGCCCGTCAACGCCCGGTAGAGGATCACGCCGATCGCATACAGGTCGGCGCGGGGGTCGAGCGCGGTGCGCTGAAACTGCTCCGGCGAGGCGTAGGGCGAGCCCTCGAGCAACAGGCTCGCGGCCGTCCGCGTCGACAGGATGTCGACGCGACCGAGGCCGACGTCGGTCAACCACAGCCGCTCGTCTTCGCGGACCACCAGCCGCGGGTGCAGGTCCCGCAGCACCGCGCCCCGCTCGTGCAGCGGGCCGAGCAATTCGCACAGCTGGATCGCAAGACCGACGGCCTCGTCGACCGGCAGCGGGGCGCGACGCGCCAGCCAGCCCTCGAGGGTCTCGCCGGGCGGGTCCACGCGCAGGCGCCACGGCGGCGCCGCTGCCACATCGGCCGGGTCCGGCGCGGGGCCGAGAGCGAGCAGCGGCGCGACGCCGGGGGCCGCCAGCTCGCGCAGGCGGGCGAGATCACGGACGTAGCGACGCCGCAGCGCCGGGTCGCGCGCGAGCTCGGGGGCCAGGCTCGCCAGCAACGCGGGCGAGCCGTCGGCGAGGCGTACGCGCCAGCGCAGCTCGGAGCCGACGCGCTCGGGCCCCGCGACCACGACGGTGCCCGCCGGGAGGTCCTCGGGGATCATCGTCGTCGCTCCGTTCGCAAGCTGTCCCCGGGGACAGGTCGGTGAGGACAGGTCGGCATGGTCATGGTCATGGTCATCGTCATGGTCACGGTCACGCTCCGCGCTCGACCTCTTCCAGCGCCTCGACCTGGGTCCGCAGCTCGCCGAGCGCGTCGTCGTCGCTGCGCCGCCCTGCGCCGAGCGCCCCGTGCACGCGCGCCTGGAACGCGTCGAGCGCGGCCGTCAGCGACAGCAGGCGCGCCGACCAGGTGTCGCGCTCGTGCAGCAGCGCCCGCGCGGCGTCGTCGGAGCGCTGGATGTCGCCCGCGGCCAGCTCGCGGTCGAGGGCATCGAGGCGACCCGCAGCGGCCGTTGCAGCGGTTACCGCCTGGGCCAGCTCCTCGTGCGTGCCGGCGTCCGCCGCGGGCGCGAGCGCGAGGCTGCGACGGACCACCGCGCGCAGCCCATGTCGGTGCCGCGCCGAGCCGATCGCGGGCAACGCCCGTTCGACCGCGCCGAGCGCCCGCATCAGCGGCGCCGGCACGCGGGCGCTCGCCAGCCGCCGCGGCCGCGTGGTCGTCCGCAGCGCGCTCCACGTCGCCCCGAACAGCGACCCGATCAACAGCAGCGGCAACAAGAAGAGGATGTACTCGTTGCCCATCAGCCCCGCGCTCGACGCGAACGCGACCGCCAGCGTGCGCCCGATCAGCGCCCCGGCCTTCTTGCGCATGCGCAACGATCGCAGCGCCCCGCCCTGCACGAGTTCGGCCTCGAGGCCGAGGCGCGCGAGCGCGGCGACGATGCTGCGACCGCTGCCCTCCGACACGCGCGTGAGCAGCGTGAAGGGCACGCGGGGGATCGTCTTCTCGAGCGAGCCCGCCACCACGCCGAGCCCCGGGTTGCCGGCGATCCAGCCGATGAGCCGCGCGCGCAGCTCGCTGTCCAGCTTGTCGCCGGGCTCCCCGGGACCGGCGACGAGCACCGTCCATCCGCCAGGCTCGGCCCGCGCGACCGCGAGGCCGCAGTGCATGCACACCGCCAGCTCGGGCACCAGCGGCTGTCCGCAGCCGGCGCAGGCCGGTCCGCCCTGCGCGTGCTCGGCGACCACGGCGAGCGTCGTGACGTGCCCGTCCGCGATCTGCTCGAGCAGCGCGGCGACCTGTGTCGCGGCCTGCGGGCGGTCGGCCGGCGACTTGGCGAGCAAGCTGGCGACCAGGGCCCGCAGCGGCGGCGAGAAGCCGTCGGGGAGCGCCGGGATGGCCGCCTTGCGATGCGCCTCGATCACGCCGAAGGCCGTCGCGCCGGTGTGCGGTGGGCGGCCGGTGGCCATCTCGTAAAGAATGCAGCCGAGCGCGTAGAGGTCGCTGCGGGTGTCGACCGCGAGCGGGTCGAGCGACTCGGGTGCCATGTAATCCGGGGTCCCGACCACCGCCAGCGCCGAGCGCTCGACGCCCGCGAGGGATGTCGCGCGGGCCATCCCGAAGTCGGCGATCTTCGGGACATCGCCGGCCGCGACGAGGATGTTGGCGGGCTTGAGGTCGCGGTGGATGACGCCCGCCGCGTGCGCCCGCGCGAGCCCACGGGCGACGCCCGCCGCGAGCTTCGCCAGCCGCGACTCGGCGAGCGGCGCCTCGCGGGCGATCAACTGCGCCAGCGTCGGCCCCTCGACGAGTTCGAGCAGCAGCACCTGCTTGCCCTCGATCGCGACCGCCCCAAACACCGTGACGATGTTGCGATCGACGACGCCACGCAGCAGCGCGGCCTCCTGCGCGAAGCGCCGGGTCGCCGCGCTGTCGTGCCCATGCGACGCGTGCAGGACCTTGCCGGCGAACACCCGCCCGTCGTCCGCCTCGACGCGCGCCACCGTGGCGACCGCCCCGCTGCCGAGCAGCGCGCCGAGCCGCAGGCCCGGAGCGTGCACGGGGTCGTCGGACTCGGCCACGCGGCGCATCATGCCCGATCGCCGCGGCTTCGGGAACTCACCGCGCGGCGCTCATGCCACGCGACGAACGAGCCCTTGAAGGATCCGGAGCACGTCGTCCGGGGCGCGTCTCCTGGCGCCGTGAGGCCGTCGTGGAGCGCCTGTCGCGAGGCCTGGCGAGCGACGCGGTTGACCCGGCGCTTGCGGCTGCAGATCGCCGTGCGGGACGGCTTGTCGTTCTCTTCGTAGCTGTTGCGACGGTCGCGTGCGAGCGAGCGCGCCTTCCTGTCCTGCGGTGTCGCCCCTCTCGCCATCTCGCTGGATCGTACCGCCTCGCTCAGCCCGCCGCGGCCCGGCGCAGACGATCCATGATCGCCGCGCCGATGCCGTCCTCGGGCACCGCCTCCACGACGATGCGATCGACCCCCGCGGCATCGAGCGCGCGCAGGCTCGCGAACAGCGCGCGCGCGAACTCCGGGAGCCCCGCCGGCAGGCGCTCGACGAGCGCCGCGCTGCGCACGTCCCTGCGGCACACCAGCGCGACCCGTTCCCCGCCCGCGATCGCCCGTGCCACCGCGACCTCACCTGTCCCTTCGGACACCAGCTCGACCCGTGCCCGCGGCGCATAGTGACGGTGTCGCAGCCCTGGCGAGCGCGCCTTCGCGGCCTCGTCGCCGTCGTCCACGCCGTCGACCTCGCCGAGCAGCGCGCGCAGGTGCTCCCACGTCACCGCTCCGCGCCGCAGCAGCAGCGGTCGTCTCCCGGTCAGGTCGAGCACCGTCGACTCGAGCCCGTGGCGCGTCGGCCCGCCGTCGAGGATGATCTCGACGCGACCGTCGAGGTCGGCGAGCACGTGCGCCGCGAGGGTCGGGCTCGGCCGTCCAGAGCGGTTGGCGGACGGAGCCGCGAGCGGCCGCCCGCAAGCCCGCAGCAGGGCGAGCGCGACCGGATGATCGGGCACGCGCAGCGCCACCGTGGCCTGCCCGGCCGTCGTCGCGTCGGGCACCTCGTCGTTGCGCCACAGCACGATCGTCAGCGGCCCCGGCCACAGCGCAGCGGCGGCGCGCTCTGCCAGCGCTGGAAACTCGCGCACCAGCGCCCGCGCCGCGCCGACCTCGGCGACGTGCACGATCAACGGATTATCCGCGGGCCGCTCCTTCGCCGCGAAGATCTTCGCGATTGCCGCCGGAGCGAGCGCGTCACCGCCGAGCCCGTAGACCGTCTCGGTGGGGAAGGCCACCAGCCCCCCCCCGCGCAGCACCTGCGCGGCCCTCGCGATCGCGGCCGGGTCATCGCCCGCCAGCACTGGCGTCGTCACGGACTCACCCGAACTTCGCCAGCTCGCTGAGCGCTTCCTTCATCTGGGCCGCGTCGGCGAAGCGGTGGTGGGCTTGCTTGCCGCAGCTCTTCTCGAAGAACGCGTCGATCGCCCGGGCTTTGGCCGCAGGCACCGACTCCGACAGGAAGTGCGACACCGGCAGTGGTTCACGCTCGCGATGCGCGACCAGCAGCTGGCGCGGGTGCTCGTCGAACAGGTCCTCGAAGGGATGGCGGCCGCCGGTGACCAGCTCGAAGAAGGTCATGCCGAGCGCGTAGATGTCGGCGCGGTGGTCGATGTAGTTGCCGGGGATCGTCTGCTCCGGCGCGATGTAGCGGGGGTCGCCCATCACGTGGCCGGTGCTGTGCGATGAGAGGTCGCTGAGGTCGCGCGCGACGCCGAAGTCCAGCAGCTTGACCACGCGCAGCAGCGGGTCGTGCGAGTCGCGGGTGACGAAGATGTTGCTCGGCTTGATGTCGCAGTGGACGATGCGCCGCAGGTGCACGTAGCGCAATGCATCGAGCACCTGCGAGAAGATCTCGCAGATCACCGGGATGCCCATCGACGTGCCGCTGTCGACGAACCAGCCGACATCCTTGCCGCGCAGGTACTCCATCGCGAACCACAGCAGGTCGTACTCCTCGGTGGTGCCGACCTGCATCACGTGCACGAGGTTGTTGTGCATGAAGCTCGCGCACATCCGGGCCTCGCGGCGAAAGTGCCGGTGGGCCCAGTCGGGCACGTCGTTCTTCATCACCTTGAGCGCGACGTAGCGGTTCATCAGGCGGTCGAAGGCCTTGTAGACCTTGCTCATCCCGCCCTCGCCGAGCCGCTGCACGATCTCGAATTGCGACGAGCACGAGACCACCGTGCCAGGCGGCAGCTCGGTGCCCTGATAGCCCTCGTACTGCGATTGCGACGCCGGCGTGATGCCGGTCGTGATCGAGCTACGGGTGCTGGCGCTTTGGTCCTGATTCGACACGTGAGGGTGCAGGCCGGGGGGTGCCGCGGCGCGCGGCTGCGTCACTGCCGTCAGGCAGGCTACGCAAGCTACACCACCTGTACCCATCTCGTCAGCTTCCGTGCATCGGATGGCCGGTCGCGCCGCGCCCACGCGGCCCGACCTGCGCACTCGGCCCCGGCGAACTATGTTTCCGGGCCTGCGCGGCGCGCCCGCCCGAGTTTGCGCGGCACCGCGCCTACCGCTTCGGGTGCGCGGGCTGGTGCGGGTCGATGGTGTGGGGCTCTCAGCTCCCGAGCTCGAGCCCGACGGCGACGCCCTGGACCGTCGCCGCGATGCGGATCGCGTCGTGGACCTTCTCGGCCGACATTCCAGCGTCGCGGACGGTCTTCTCGTGGGACTGAATGCAGCGCTCGCAGCCGTTGATGGCGCTCACGGCGAGGCACATCAGCTCGAAGTCCAGCTTGTTGGTGGCGGGCTTGGCGATGCGGGTCATCCGCAGCCTGGCTGGCAGCGTCTGGTACTCCTCGCGCCCGAGCATGTGCTTGCTGCGGTAATAAACATTGTTCATCGCCATCAGGGTGGCGGCCGCCCGCGCGTCCTCGAGGACGGCGGGCGGAACCTTTTCGGCGGCCTCGGCCAGGAGGGCCTGGGCCAGCCGAGGATTTCGAGACGCGAACCCACAGGCCACCGCGACGCCCCAGCGCTGCTCCTCGCCGAGGGTCGACTCCTGCAGGACATTTTGCAGGTTGATCTTCAGGTCCCGGGCGACATCCGGGAGGCTCTCACGCAGGGGGTCGAGGTGATTCATGGTTGTGGTCTCGCTGCTCGCGGTTGCGGGTTTCAGGGGTTGAGGGTCGCTTGACCCTTTTCCCAGTTGCACGGGCACAGCTCGTCGGTCTGCAGGGCGTCGAGGGTGCGCAGCACCTCGCCGACGTTGCGGCCGACCGAGAGGTCGTTGACGCTGACCCAGCGGATGATCCCCTGGGGGTCGACGATGAAGGTGGCGCGCAGGGCCACGCCGTCGGTCTTGTGGAGGATGCCGAGCGCCGTCGCCAGCTCGCGCTTGATGTCGGCGACCATCGGGATCTTCAGGTCGCGGAGGTCCTCGTGGTTGTTGCGCCACGCCAGGTGCACGAAGTGCGAGTCGGTGCTCACGCCGACGACCTGCGCGTCGCGGTCCGCGAAGTCGCTCGACTTCTTGCCGAACTCCGCGATCTCCGTCGGGCAGATGAACGTGAAGTCCATCGGCCAGAAGAACACGATCAGCCACTTGCCCTGGTACGAGCCCTCGGTCACTTCCGTGAACTCCTTGCCCTTGTCACGACTGATGACGGCCTGGAGCTTGAAGGTGGGAAACTTGTCGCCTACGGTCAGCATTTGCTTGTTCCTCGAAATCTCAGGGGGTTTTGATGGGGCAGGACGCCCCGACTGGCACTGTCCAGAGCAGGTGGGATACCAGGTTTCGCGCGCCAATAATTACAACGGCTTGGCGAACTTCGGGCGACTCCGCGCCACCGACATGCCGTGGCGCACCGATATTTCGTGATCCACTCACTGGCATTTCGGTGGCGGACGATCCAGGCTGGGGACCCATGAGCCCGCCGGATCTCCCCACCGCCCTCGCCGCCGACCTGCGCTCGCTGGTCGACCTCGCCGGCGACGCGGCTCTCGACGACCTCCTGCGCCGCGGCCTCGACTGGGTCGGCCGCCTCGCCCCCTACGACCTCGCCACGATCTTCACCGTGCACAATCAGTCGCTGGTCGTCCGGGCCGCGCGTGGTCACCTCGCCGGCAAGGTCCGCGGGCACAGCCTCGACCTCGCCGACTTCCCGACCCTGCGCGAGGCCCTCGAGACCCGCCGCGCCCGCGCCTTCACCGAGGACGATCACCGCCACGGCGACGGCGATCCTTTCGACGGCGTCCTCGACCTCCCACCCGGCCACGCCTGCATGGTCGTCCCGCTGCACGCCGCCGGGAAGTCCCTCGGCATCATGACCCTCGACCGCACCACCTGCGAGACATACCCGCAGCAGGTCGTCGAGCTGGTCGAGACCTACGGGCAGATCCTCGGGCTCGCGCTCGAGAACGCCGAGCAGCGCCTCGCGCTCGAGCGCCTGCGTCAGCAGGAGCAGCAGCACGCGCGCCAGCTCGACGCCGAGGCGGAGGTCCACGGCGTGCTCGAGCGCTCGCAGAGCCCGGAGCTCCGCGTCCTCTCGGCGCGCGCGCGTCAGGTCGCCGTCACCGACACGCCCGTGCTCCTGCTCGGCGAGACCGGCACCGGCAAGGAGCGCCTCGCCCGCGCGATCCACCGCTGGAGCGCCCGCGCCGACCGCCCCTTTATCGCCCTCAACTGCGCCGCGATCCCGACCAACCTCCTCGAGAGCGAGCTGTTCGGCCACACCCGCGGCGCCTTCACCGGGGCCACGCAGGGCCGCGCCGGCCGGTTCCAGATGGCCCACGGCGGCACGCTGTTGCTCGACGAGATCGGCGAGCTCCCGGTCGACGTCCAGGCCAAGCTGCTTCGCGTGTTGCAGGAAGGCACGCTCGAACCGGTCGGCAGCGACAGGACCGTCCAGGTCGACGTCCGCATCCTCGCCGCCACCCACGTCGACCTCGAGCGTGCGATCGCCGAGCGACGCTTTCGCGAGGACCTCTATTATCGCCTGCACGTGTTCCCGCTGCGACTGCCCCGCCTTCGCGACCGCCTCGAGGACCTCCCACAGCTGTGCGCCGCGATGCTCGCCGAGCAGAGCCAGCGCACCGGTCGCGGCGGCATGCGCGTCACCGAGGCCGGCATCGCCCGCCTGCGCGAGCACACCTGGCCGGGCAACCTCCGCGAGCTGGCCAACGCGCTCGAGCGAGCCACGATCGTCAGCACCGGCCAGCTGCTCGGGCCCGACGCCTTCGAGTTCGCCACCCGCCTCACCAGTCCCAAAGGACAGGTCGCCGCGCCCACCAGCGACGACGGCCCGGTGCTCACCCTCGAAGCCGCCCAGTCGGCCCACATCGCGCGGGTCCTGCAACGCACCCACGGCCGCATTTACGGCCCCGGCGGCGCCGCCGAGCTGCTCGCCGTCAAACCCTCGACCCTGCAGAGCAAGATGAAGAAGCTCGGGGTCCCGCGCGCGTAGCGAGTCACCGCCCCGGCCGGCGTGATACTCTGCCCCGTATGGCCAGGACCTCCGCCTTCGCCCTCCTCGCTGCCCTGTGCGCCTGCGGCGAGCCGGCGAGTGACACGCCGCTCCCCGCGACCCGCGAGACCTGCAGCGAGCGCCCGCCCGCGACCCGCCGCGAGGACCTCGTCGACGACCTGCATGGCACCCGCGTCGCCGACCCTTACCGCTGGCTCGAGGACGTCGCCTCGCCCGAGGTCCAGGGCTGGATGCGCGTGCAGGACGATCACGCCCGCGCGCAGCTGGCTTCACTCCCCGCGGGCCCGGCGTTTCGCGCCCGCCTCGCCGAGCTGCTCTACGTCGACGCCGTCTCGGCCCCCGTGCGTCGCGGCACCCGCATCTTCTACACGCGCCGCCACAAGGACCGCGAGAAGGCGATCTACTACGTGCGCGACGGCGAGGACGGCGAGGAGCGCGTATTGCTCGACCCCAACACCCTCTCGCCCGACGGCAGCGTATCGGTGCACGGCGTGTTCCCCAGCCGCGACGGTCGCCTGCTCGCCTACAAGCTCTCGGTCAACAACGCCGACGCCTCGACCCTGCACCTGCGCGACCTCGACAGCGGCCGCGAGCTCCCCGACCTGATCGACAACGCCCGCTACGCGACCCCCTCGTGGACCGCCGACGGCCGCGGCTTCTACTATGTGTGGCTCCCGCGCGACGCCAGCATCCCGCCCGATGTCCTCCCCGGTCGCGCCGAGGTCCGCTTCCACCGCGTCGGTGACGCCGGCCCCGGCGACCGCGTCATCGCGCCCGCCACCGGCGACGCCTCGCGCTTCGTCGGCGTGCAGCTGTCCCGCGACGGCCGCCACCTGTTCATCAGCCACCAGCACGGCTGGAACAGCACCGACCTGTACTTCCAGGACCTGCTCCAAGAGCCAGACGAACCTGTCTCTTCGGACACCCCCGCCCCCGGCTTTCGGCCCCTGATCTCCGGCCAGAGCGCCCTCTACGACGTCATCGCCTGGCGCGGCGCCTTCTACGTCCACACCAACGAGGGCGCCCCGCGCTACCGCGTGTTCAAGGTCGACCCCGCCGAGCCGCAGCGCGCCGCCTGGCGCGAGGTCGTCCGCGAGACCGAGGCCACTCTGGAGGGCGCCCAGGTCGTCGGCGACCGCCTGGTCCTGAGTTACCTGCGCGACGCCCACAGCGAGCTCTCGCTACGCGACCTCGACGGCCGTCCCACCGGCGACATCACCCTGCCCGGCCTCGGCAGCACCAGCGGCCTCGTCGGCGAGCCCGACGACCCGCGCGCCTATTTTCATTACACATCCTTCACCCAGCCCGACCAGATCTTCGAGACCGACGTGCGCACCGGCGCGGCGACCCTGTGGCGCGAGGTCGACGTACCCGTCGATACCAGCCGCTTCGCCGTCGAGCAGATCCGTTACGCCTCCAAGGATGGCACCGAGATCTCGATGTTCATCGTCCGCCGCCGCGACCTCCCCCTCGACGGCCGGCGCCCGACCCTGCTCTACGGCTACGGCGGCTTTAGCGTCAGCCTCACCCCCGCCTTCTCCGCCCGCGCCGTCGCCTGGGTCGAGCAGGGCGGCGTCTATGCCGTGCCCAACCTGCGCGGCGGCGGCGAGTACGGCGAGGACTGGCACCGCGCCGGTATGCGCGAGCACAAGCAAAACGTGTTCGACGACTTCGCCGCCGCCGCCGAGTACCTCATCGCCCACGGCTACACCCGCCCCGAACAGCTCGCCGTGTATGGCGGCAGCAACGGCGGCCTGCTCGTCGGCGCCCTGATGACCCAGCGCCCCGAGCTCGCCCGCGCCGTCGTCTGCGCCGTACCTCTCCTCGACATGCTGCGATACCACCGCTTCGGCGCCGGCCGCACGTGGATCCCCGAATATGGTGACCCCGACATCGCCGCCGAGTTCGCGTGGCTGCACGCCTATTCGCCCTATCATCATGTCCCTTCGGACAGGCCCCTGCCCGCGCTGCTCATGCTGACCGCCGACAGCGACGACCGCGTCGACCCCATGCACGCCCGCAAGTTCACCGCCGCCGTGCAACACGTCAGCGAGCGACCCGCGTGGCTCCGCGTCGAGCGCAACGCCGGCCACGGCGGCGCCGACCTCGTGCAACAGACGATCGCCCGCGAGAGCGACGCGCTCGCCTTCCTACAGGCCGAGCTCGGCCCCTGAAAGTGTCTACAGCCCCATCTGCTTGGCGATGATCATCTTCATCACCTCGTTGGTGCCGGCGTAGATCCGCTGGACCCGCGCGTCCATGTACGCGCGAGAGATCGGGTACTCGAGCATGTAACCATAGCCGCCGAACATCTGCAGGCAGGTGTCGACCACCCGGCCGAGCATCTCCGTCTGCCACAGCTTGGCCATCGAGCACTCCTTGACCAGATATTCGCCGGCCATGTGCTCGGCGACCAGGCGATCGACGAACACCCGCCCGACCTCGACCTCGGTGGCGCACTCTGCCAGCTTGAACTGCGTGTTCTGAAACTTCGAGATCGGCTTGCCGAACGCCTTGCGCTCCTGCACATATTGGAGCG
>JAYUXQ010000377.1:0-4848 GCA_043752905.1 Nannocystis sp.
ACGCCGTCAACTGGAGCTTCGCCCCGGTGTTTCAGGCCTCGGCGATGCGCGGCCTGACGTATACCGGCACCGGCTGGATCGCCGTCGGTGACGCCGGGCAGGTCCTGCTGTCCCCCGAGGCCGCACAGTGGACCCCGTACGCCAGCGGCGTCGCCGTCGACCTCGCCGCGGTCACCTCGGACGGCGGGCTCCACATCGCGGTGGGCAGCGCCGGCACGATCCTCGCCTCCAGCGACGGCGTCACCTGGATCGCGCAGCTCTCGAACGCCGCCGAGTCACTGCACGCCGTCACGCACCCGCGCTCGTGAGCCTCACTCGCCCCCGCCCGCCAGCTTCTTGCCCCAATCCGTCTCGATCGCGAAGCGAAACAAATTCGCGAAGTAATCCTCGACCCGCGGCACCTCGATGCCACTACCCGCGAGCCCCGCCCGCGGCGCGCGGGTGTCGAAGGCCATGTCGAGCGACAGGTACGGCGTGTACACGCGCCCTGCGATCAAGGTCCGGCACAGTCGACCCCACCCTCGCAAGTGCGCCGTCAGGACCGACAGACCCCGCGCCTGCGCCTCGGCCTCGTCGCGTCCGCGCACCAGCAGCGTCAGGTGACCGTCGGCCTCGTTCGCCAACAACCACAGCACGAGCTCGCGTCCCAAAAACCCGGTCGCGCCCGTGATCACCGTCGTCGATTGTGCCATTGCGGCGGGGACGATGCCGCCCGGCTGCCCGGCGCGCAAGGCCAGACGTCGGGTGGCGCACGCCACCCGTCGCGACCGCGATGAAACCTCGCACGCGCCGATCGATAGACTGCCCGTCGATGTCTCGCAGCGATCGCGTCACCCTTGGCCTGCTCACCTTCTTCCTCTGCATCGCCTTCTCGCTCGAGCTCTACTGGCTCATCTACCGCGACGAGCTGGTGACCCGCGCCCCTCACGAGCTGTTCGCCCGCCTGTTCCAGATCTACGGCGACGCCGACCGTGCCTACTACGACCGGATCTCGGCCCTGGCGATCGGCCTCGAGGGCATCAACGTCTACTTCACGCAGGTCCTCAACGTGTGGCTGGTCCTCGCGATCGTCGCGCGCAAGCATTACCGCCACGTCCTCCAGCTCATCGTCTCCAGCTACCTCGCTTACTCGGTGATCCTCTACTTCTGGTGCGCGCACGTCGTCGGCTACCCGGACATGCGCTACAAGTCCGCCTACACCTACTTCCTGTTCTACGTGCCCAACTTCCCCTGGCTGTTCGGCTACGCCTGGATGGCGTGGATCTCCGCCCGCGCGCTCAACGCCCGGATGCGCGGAGCCGGGCCCGCCTGATCGCATGAGACAGCCGCTCGGACCGCTCGGGCCCGCGCGACCCGGGCGACCCCGGGCGACGCCGGGTGACGCCCAGGCCCCGCAGGGCCCGTGCTTCGGGTACCATCGACCATCCTCGAGGCCCCGTTGACCAGCCCCAGCCCCAGCCCCGCGGCCGTGGACCCGCTCCTTGACGAACTCACCCGCCTGCGTGAAGCGACCGCGGCCGACCCCGTGCTACGCGAGGCGTTGCAGCAGGTCGAGGCCGCGCTGCAGCAGGCGCGCAAGACCGCCGAGGGCGCGACGCGGACCCGCGGGTCCTTCCTGGCCAACCTCTCGACCATCGGCCACGAGCTGCGCACGCCGCTCAACGCGATCCTCGGCTTCGCCCAGCTCCTGCGCCAGGATCGCGGCCTCGGCCCGGAGCAGCACACCCACGTCGACATCATCCACCGCGGCGGCGAGCAGCTGCTGGCGATGATCAACGACCTGCTCGCGCTCTCGCGGCAGGACCTCGACGACGGCCTCGCCGGCGCCAGCTTCGATCTGCTGCAGTTGGTGGATGACCTCGAGGACATGTTGTACCTGCGCGCCGAACGTCGCGGCCTGCGCCTGCGCGTCCGTCGCGACCCCCACCTCCCACGCCTGATCCGCGTCGACGGCCCCCGCCTGCGCCAGCTGTTCCTGCTGCTGCTCGGCAACGCGATCAAGTTCGCGCGACCCGGCGAGCTCGGCCTCGGCCTCGCATGCACGCCCGACGGCGGCGACCCGCAGCGTGGCTCGCTGCGCGTCGTCCTGGCGATCCCGGGCCTGGGCACGGCCGACCTCGAGGCCTTCATCCGCAACACCAGCGCCCACCGCTCGGGACCGATCCCGCAGCAGGCCGGCTCGCGCGACGGCCCACCGCTCGGCCAGGAGCTCGCGCGTGCCCTCGGCGGCGAACTCGACATCGCCCCGGGCGAGCTGCGCCTGCTGTTGCCGGTCGGCCTGCTCGCCGCCAGCGACGCCCCGAGCGTGCCCCCCGAACCGACGATCGTCGGCCTCGCCCCTGGCCAGCCGACGTACAGGATCCTCGTCGCCGAGGACCGCTGGCAGTCCCGCCAGCTGCTCGTACAAATGCTGTCGCGCGTCGGCTTCGACGTCCGCGAGGCCAGCGACGGCGCCGAGGCCATGGAGGTGTGGCACAGCTGGCGCCCGCAGCTGATCTGGATGGACATGCGCATGCCCGGCATCACCGGCCTCGAGGCGACCCTCCGGATCAAGCGCAGCCCCGGCGGCAAGGAGACCGTCGTCATCGCCCTCACCGCCAGCGCCTTCGAGGAGGACCCCGCGACCGCCAGAGCCGCCGGCTGCAACGACTTCGTCCGCAAGCCGATCCGCATGGCCGAGGTGTTCGCCAAGCTGCGCGAGCACCTCGGCGTCACATACCTCTACGAGTCCTCCGAGGCCGCCGCGACGCTCCCCGGCCCCGTCCTCGACCCCGCCGCCCTCGCCCGCCTGCCCGCCGCGTGGATCTCCGCGATGCAGGCCGCGTGCGTGCAAGCCGACCTCGCCGAGGTCCGCGGCCTCATCGCCCGCGTCCGCGCTGACGCGCGCGAGTCCGCCGACATGCTCGACGAGCTCGCCCAGCGCTTCAGCTTCGACCAGATCCTCGAGATCCTCACGAGCATCGAGCCGAGCCAGACGTCGGGCGCCGGAGCCACCCCATGAACCAGACCCCCGGCACCCGCGGCAACGTCCTCGTCGTCGACGACACCCTCGTCAACCTCCGGATCCTGACCGAGATGCTCGCCGCGCAGGGCTACAAGGTCCGCCCGGTCACCAGCGGCCCCCAGGCCCTGCAAGCCGCGGTCGCGGCCCCCCCCGACCTCGTCCTGCTCGACATCAACATGCCCGGCATGACCGGCTACGAGGTCTGCCAGCAGCTCAAGAGCCACGCCCTCACCCGCGACGTCCCGGTCATCTTCATGAGCGCCCGCGACGAGGTCCTCGACAAGATCCGCGCGTTCGAGGTCGGCGGCGTCGACTACGTCACCAAACCATTTCACCTCGAGGAGCTGCTCGCCCGCGTCGCCACCCACGTGTCCCTGCGCGCCCTCCAGCGCCAGCTCGAGGAATCGCGCAGCAGCGCCGAAGCGACCGCCAGGGCCCTCGAGGAGGAGAAACGCCGCACCGACGAGCTGCTTTACAGCATGCTCCCCCGCAGCGTCGCCAACGCCCTGCGCGACGGCAAACAGGTCGCCAGCGACAGCTTCCCCGACGTCACCGTCCTGTTCTGCGACATCGTCGACTTCACCACGACCGCCTCCTCGCACTCCCCTCTCCAGATCTTCGAGCTGCTCGGCCAGCTGTTCACCCGCTTCGACGACCTCATCGAACGCCACCCCGTCTACAAGGTCGAGACCGTCGGCGACTGTTACATGGTCGCCGCCGGCGTCCCCGAGCCCAACCCGCACCACGCCGACGCCGTCGTCGCCACCGCCCTCGACATGCTCGACGCCGTCCAGGGCATCGTCCTCCCCAACGGCGGCTCGCTCGAGCTGCGCATCGGCGTCAACTCGGGCCCCGTCGTCGCTGGCGTCGTCGGCACCAAGATGCCCCGCTTTTGTCTGTTCGGCGACACCGTCAACATCGCCAGCCGCATGGAAACAACGAGCACGCCGATGTGCGTGCAGGTCAGCGAGACCACCCGCCGACTGCTCGACCCGACTCGCTGGCACATCGAGGAGCGCGGCGAGATCCAGCTCAAGGGACGCGGACCCTTGCGGACCTACTACGTTCGCCGGGCTTGATGCCCGTCGCCCTGTCCTCCGCGAACCCACTGCGGTCACGCCGCCCCGACCGCCGGCCGATGCAGATGGCGCAGCTTGTCTGGATTTCGCACGAAGTGAACCGCCGCGATCCGATCGCCGCGCACCTCGAAGCCGACGACCGCGATCGCCACCTCGCCGATATGACCGACCAGACCGAGGCCGCCACCCATGCGGGTGACCGCGAAGGTCACGTTGTTCGGGGGCTGTGAGCCCTTCTTTGCCAGGCCCTGGATCAGGCGCGCGACTCGATCGGCGCCGTGCACCGACCGCTGCGCCGCCTGGGCCTTGCCGCCGTGATCGGAGATCGCCACCGCGTCCTCGGTCAACAGCGCGCTGAGGCGCGGCAGGTCCCTGGCCGCGAGGGCGCCGAGGGAGTCGCCGACCACCGCCTCGGCCTGCGCGCGCGGCAGGCCGCGCGCCGGCAGCTCCTCGCCGAGTCGGGCTCGCGCGCGCAGAAAGACCTGGCGGCAGGTCGCCGCGCTGCGGCCGGTCGCCGCGGCGACCTCGTCGTACTCGCAGTCGAGCAGCTCGCGCAGCACGAACACCGCGCGCTGCACCGGCGTCAGCCGCTCGAGCAGCAGCAACACGCCGAAGCGCTGCGACTCGGCGAGCGCCTGGGCCTCCTCGCCGGTCCCGGCGAGCATGTCCTCGGGGACAGGTTGACGAGCGCCCCCCGGCCGCGTGACAGCCCGATAAAAATAATCGCCGCTGTCACCCCACCGGGCGAAACCAGCCTGCACCCCC